>CBFHJN010000234.1:0-4640 GCA_965655805.1 Flavobacteriaceae bacterium | reverse complement strand
GAAGCTAACGCCATTCTAAAAGTTGCAGCTTCTACGCAGTCGTGCATGGGAGCAACGCTTTACATTACACTTTCACCTTGCAAAGAATGTAGTAAATTAATTCACCAAGCAGGTATAACACGCGTGGTTTATAAAGATGCTTATAAAGATGATTCGGGTTTGCAATTTTTACAAAAAGCTGGTATTGAACTAAAATTAATTACAGATTTAGTCGCGGAATGACATTTAAAAAGAAATATTTACCACTTTTACTCGGTATCGGAATCGCTGCCGGAATTTTTATTGGTGGAAAATTAAACTTTTCTGATAAGTCTGATCGGTTGTTTAGCTCCAATAGCAAAAAAGAAAAACTCAACCGACTCATTGATTATATTGATTATGAATATGTAGATGATGTTAATACAGATAGTATTGTTGATATTACCGTTAATGGTATTTTAGAGAATCTAGATCCGCATTCGGTGTACATTCCAAAAGCTGATATGCAACGCGTTACCGAAAACATGAAAGGTGATTTTGTAGGAATTGGCATCAGTTTTTATACCTATAAAGATACTATAACCGTTATCCGAGCCATTGAAGGTAGTCCAAGTGATAAAGTAGGTATTCAAGGAGGGGATCGGATTATCACAGCTGATGGCGACTCTATTTTCGGGAAAGATTTAAGCAATTCGGATATTATCAATAAGCTAAAAGGTCCCATTGATACCAAGGTGAAATTGGAAGTATACCGAAAAGGTGAGCCCAAACTTTTGAAATTTTCTGTAAAACGGGATCACATTCCTATTCGTAGTGTTGATGCGGCTTATATGCTTACGGAAACCTTGGGTTATGTAAAAATTAATCGGTTTGCCGAATCCACGTATAAAGAATTTAAAGACGAACTTAAAACACTTAAAAAAGAAGGTGTTCAAGATTTAGTTTTAGATTTACGCAACAATCCTGGAGGCTTCCTAACTATTGCTGAACAAATTGTTGATGAGTTTCTGGAAGATGATAAGCTGATTTTGTTCACCAAAAACAAACGTGGCAATATTCAGGAAAGTTTTGCTACTGAAAAAGGTGATTTTGAAAACAGCAAGGTGTATGTGCTTATCGATGAAAACTCGGCTTCCGCTAGCGAAATTGTAGCTGGTGCGCTTCAAGATAATGACAGAGGTACAATAATTGGACGACGTTCTTATGGAAAAGGTCTTGTGCAACGTGAAATGAATTTGGGTGATGGTAGTGCTGTGCGTTTAACCGTGTCTCGCTATTATACACCAACAGGGCGTTCCATTCAACGCTCGTATGCCAACGGGAACAAGGATTATTATGATGATTATTTTGAACGTTTAAGTAGTGGTGAATTTCTAAATCCTGAAAAAATAGAAGTAGCCGATTCCTTAAAATTTACAACGCCTAAAGGTAAGGTGGTTTTTGGAGGTGGTGGAATTATTCCTGATGTTTTTGTGCCATTGGATTTGAGTATGCAAAACGAAACCTTAACCTTTTTACAACGACGTGGATTTGTAAGTAATTTTGTGTTTGAAGAATTAGAGAAAAACCGTCACGCCTATGATGATTTTTCCCGAAAAGAATTTATAAATAATTTTGAAGTCACTGATGATTTTGTAATTGCTTTTCAGGATTACCTTAATTCAAAAACCAACGCAAATATTACCTTTGTAGCGTATAATGATGAGGTGAAACAATATATTAAAGCTACATTGGCTTCCCAGCTTTATAGTAAAGGTGCTTTTGAAGAAGTACTCAATAAAAGTGATGTTATGATTGAGGAAGTTTTAAAATTGGATGCTAGGTTATAAGTGTTTTTGATTCTTTATTTAAGTTTCATGTTTTCCAAGTTTCAACTCAATTATGCAATAATTTATTTCAACACAATAACCCATTTCAACTTAAACCTTATCATGAACTTTAACGTGTTCTCCGTTGTTCCAAAGCGTTAAAATATCTGTTGCCACATGTGCACCACTTCCCGAAGCTATAGCAAACTGACTGCGCCAACCAGCAAGTGTTCCGGCTACGTAAAGTCCATCATCCATCAAATGATTATCATTTTTAAGCCAAATGCGTTCTTTTTCAATTTTAGCTCTTGGATGTGGTTTTATATAGGTTTCTAAACCACTTATGTTTATTAAATTAGTGTAACCTACTGCAATAACAACAATTTTAGAGGTGTATGCTGTTTTATTGGTTTTTACTTGGAAGCCTTCGTCTGTTTTTGAAATCGCTTGTACTTTTTCATGTTGAATACAATCAATATGCGGATATAATGTTGCTAATTGTTCTTTTCCAGAAATTAAAATATCGGCACCTGTGGTTCCAGGTGTTATACCCAAAACATTGTTGAATAACGCATTTTGTAAATGCGATGTTTTTTGATGAAGAATAATGCCAATTTGTTTATTCGCAGCAAATTCTTGTTTTTTTGCAGAACCTAAAACCAATGCGCAAGACATACCAGCTGCACCACCACCAACAATTAATACATCAAACATTATGAATTGTTTTTAGATTTTTGCTCAATTTTTCTTGAAACATGAAGTATTTGCAATAATACTAAAGCGCAAAGTGCCGCAAAAATAGTGATTAATGCCACCATACTGTCATTTTCAAATGGTGCATTAAAATTAATTTTAGTCACATTAAAACCAATCAATATAATAGCTATAAGCGATAAAATAAGTGTGAGTATTTTCATAAAAAAATATTTAGAGTTTAAATCTTCAGCTTTTGTAGTTAGGATTTTTGAAAAAGAATCCGAAATGATGCCTTAAAAACTTGTTTTTACAAAATTAGGGGATTATTCCTAAAATTACATCATTAGGATAACCGAAAGTTTCTCTATTTTTGCAGCATGTTTCAATTAGGAAAAACCATAGTTTCAGAGGATATCATTCAAAAGGATTTTGTTTGTAACCTATCAGCATGCAAAGGCGCTTGTTGCATAGATGGTGATGCAGGCGCACCACTTGAAAAAGCTGAAGTTCAAATTTTAGAAGATATTTATCCAAAAGTAAAGCCGTTTTTACGTCAAATAGGTATAGATGCTATTGAGGCTCAAGGTACATCCATCGTAACAGATGATGGCGAATTAGAAACACCACTTATTGATGGTGCTGATTGTGCTTATGTAACTTTTGATAAAAAAGGAACGGCTTTGTGCGGGATTGAAGAAGCATATAACCAAGGTGCTATTGATTGGAAAAAACCGGTTTCTTGTCACTTGTATCCTGTTCGCGTTAAAGAGTATAGTGAGTTTTCGGCTGTAAATTATAACAAATGGTATATATGCGATGATGCATGTACATTAGGAAAAGAGCTTCAAGTGCCTATTTACAAGTTTGTCAAGCAAGGACTAATTAGGAAGTTTGGTGAAGATTGGTATCAGGAACTTGAAAAGGTGGCTGAAAAGTATAAGTAAATATTATTTAATAGGAATATTCAAAACAACTCGTGTTCCCGTTGCTTTTTGTTGGTCATCATACAGGTCAATTATTTCAACGCTATAATCTTCTTTAAAATCTTTGGCGAAATTTTCAAGTCGTGCTTTGGTAATATTTAAGCCAACGGATTGCCGTTTTATTTTCTTTTCATTTTTTATTTTTCCAGCAGCAACGCGACCAATTCCGTTGTCTGTAATGGTAATAGTTACATGATTGTCATGAGTTTTTTTAGCTACCAATTCTATTTTTTTATTTTCAGTTTTAGCAGATACACCATGCCAAATAGCATTTTCTAAAAAGGGTTGTAAAATAAGAGAAGGCACTTTTATAGATGACGTATTAAGATTTTTGTCAATATTTTCTTTGTATTCAATTTCATTGGAGAAACGGATGTTTTCTATGTTCATGTACAATGACACATGTTCAATTTCATCTTCAAGCGATATTTCTTTTTCGGTGGAAGCAATCAGGATTTTCCGAATGAGTTTTGAAAATTTATTAAGATAATAAACCGCATTTTCTTTCTCATTATTAATAATATAGAGTTTAATGGAATTTAAAGAATTGAAAATGAAATGCGGATTCATTTGATTCCGAAGCATTTCTTGTTCCAAGGTTAGTATTTTCTTTTCATTTTTAAGTTGACGTTGTCTGTATAATACATACAAAGTGATAAAAACTAAACTGGCTCCAAGAAGACTTAATAAAAGGGTTCGTTGGTTTTGGTCAAGGCGGAGTTTGACTATTTCATTCTCGTTAGCTAATTCTTTAATCTGATTATTTTTTTTCTCGGTATCATATTTAATAATCAAATCATTTACATACTGGATATTGCGTTCATTGGTTAAAGATTCATCCAGTAAAACATGCTCTCGATACATATTTAAAGCCGCATCATACTGTCCAGACAATTCATGAATTTCGGATAAGTATTTATAAGCTTCAATTTCTGAAGATTTTAAATTGAATTCTTTAGCAATTTCTAATCCTTTATTTAAATTGGTTTTGGCCGCTTCTAAATTGTTAAGTTTTAATTCAGATAAACCATAATTTACATATGAAATAGCAATATAAAACTGATCATTCTCTTTTAATGCACGTTGTAAAGCATCTTTAATTATGGTATTTGCTTCGTTGTATTTATGCTGATAAATATAAACTTTACCTATACTATTGAAACAAATAACAATG
>CBFHJN010000233.1:0-4650 GCA_965655805.1 Flavobacteriaceae bacterium | reverse complement strand
GCCAGAAGTTAGATACTATTTACCAAATACCTCTAAAAAAGCGTTAACTGGTTTTTATGTTGGTGTATATTATAAGTATTCTAATTATTCATCAGATTTAGAAGGATCATATGCTGCTTCAGATGGAATAGTTTACGATTTAGAATTTGAAATGAAATTAGATATTTCTTCTATTGGAGTTTTAATTGGCTACAAGTTACCAATAACGAAAAATTTAAACATCGATTTCTTAATTGCTGGACCAGGTAATGGAAATTATAATTTTAAGTTTGTAAATAGAAAGGATTTACCTAATGAGTTTTATGCAGACTTAAATGAAGCTTTAGAAGATTATAACTTGTTAGATTACATTAATGGTGATTTTAGATTTTCTCAAGTCAATAGCAAATCTCAGTTTAATGCTTTATCTTTTAGATATGGGATTGGATTAGGTTACACATTTTAATACACTATAATTATATAAAACAAAAACAATGAAAAACACATTTAAATTAGCAGCCATATTATTATTGGTAGTTACATCCAGTTGTTCTGGAATCAAAGTATTGGATGCTTGGAAATCAGATTCAGCAGCAAATATTAAGGATAATAATATTCTTGTTATTTCTAGAACCGAAAACAAACAAGCACGTATTGCATTTGAGCAAGAATTAGCCAATCAACTTCGTGCAGAAGGGATGAAAGCAACTGAAAGCTTTAAAGAAATGCCAAATTTCAACCACGATGAAAAATTAACCGAACAACAAATGGCTAATTTTCAAGAGTTCTTGAAAAATGAAGGTTATGATGCTGTTGTTGTAACTGTTGTAAAGGATTATCAAGAGCGTACTGAAACATCAACAGATGGTGGTTATTATGCAGGCGCAAGCTATTACCCTTCATACTTCCCTGGATATTACGGTGGTTTTTATGGTTATTATGGTAACAGAATGTCTTATTCTACCTACGGAAGTTATGTGCCAATGAGCTCTACAACCCAAGTTGTTAAAACATATATCGTGGAAACAGTTGCTTACGATTTAACACAGGAAGACGGTAAGCAATTGGCTGCTGTTGTTACAACAAAAATTGACGATCCACAAAACGTAACAAAAAATGCCGTGGAATACACAGAAAAAATTAGAAAAGCCCTAACTGAAAAATAGTTAATTGCACGTAAACATTTTAAAAGCCTTGAAATTTTTCAAGGCTTTTTTTATATCAGAAACTTAAAAAATATAACAGATAATTAACAACAGTTTTCGCTGCAATAAAAGTACATTTGCCGACTAATTCGTTCGTACGTATGAATACCACAAAACATTACCTAGCAGCCACATTAGCATTCACCATTTGGGGATTTTTTAGTTTGGTTTTAAAACCACTTTCTGATTTTTCAGCTTTTGATATTTTAAGCTATCGCTCTATCGTTTCAGTGGCTATTATGTTATTGGTAACGTTGTTTTTCCGACCTAAAGTTTTACGTAAAAACATCACACTTTATAAAGAGCTTGAAAAAAAAGAACGTATCCGCATTCTATTTATCAATGTGTTTAGTGGTTTATTTTTGGCACTCAATTGGTATATTTTTATTTATGTTATGAATAACGTGAGTGTTAAAGCCACATCATTAGCTTATTTAATTTGTCCAATTCTCACCATGGTTTTGGCTTTTATAGTTCTAAAAGAAAAATTATTTAAACTGCAATGGTTTTCAGTAGTTTTGAGTTTTGCGGCTTGTCTCCTGTTATCATTAGGGTATTTTACAGACTTGCTTTATAGTATGATTATTGCACTAACTTATTCTATTTACTTGGTTTTACAGCGAAGAAATCAGGAATTAGATAGATTTCTAATATTGACGGTTCAAATTGTTTTTGCTGTCATTATTTTGAGCCCATTTTTTTTGACATATGAGTATCAAACACCCAAAACCACATTTTTCTATGGAATGATTGCATTAATCGCTATCGGATTTACAATTATCCCAATGTTTCTAAATATCTATGCTTTACGAGGATTAAATTCTTCTGTTGTGGGAATATTTATATATTTAAATCCTTTAATAAATTTTTTTCTGGCTGTATTTTTTTTTGAAGAAACTATAACGTTCATCCAAGGAATAAGTTATGGGTTAATTGTTTTATCCATTATTATATTCAATGTTCCGGCTTTAAAACACCGCATCAATAGAAGGCGTGCTGCTCATATTCAATAAAAAAAGGTCCCGAACTAAAACAAGACCTTTTTTTTAATAACTAACCAAAAATTAAACTTAAAAAAACTAAACTATCGTTAAAGTGTTTAGTACCACTGTTTTTACATGATAAAAATAATGTAATGCATTTGTTCGATCATTAAATAATCGTTAAAACGAATTTAAATTTGTTGAATTAATTTTTTTTGTAAATAATTTCTATGAAATGCAGCGTTTTACATGAACACTAATTTATAACTGTGTATCAAGGTTTTAAGTTTTTCAAATTCGTCTAATAACGATAAGGTCAGTTTATATTTTATCAAACAAACTATAATCAGTAATTTTGGTAGCCTATGTCATACGAACCTCACAAGTCGACTTCATGCATGCTTTTAATGAAGAATCTACAAATCAAAACTCTCAAAATTGTTAAAAAATTTAAATATATCTGATCTTAAAGAATTTCTCGATTCCAAAGTAGAACAATATAATACACGCGACTTTTTAGAGACAGATCCTATAAAAATTCCGCATAGATTTTCAAAAAAAGAAGATATTGAAATAGCTGCTTTTTTAACGGCCACAATTGCTTGGGGAAATAGAAAAAGTATTATCAAAAATGCGGAACGGATGATGGATATGCTAGATCGTGAGCCCTATAATTTTATTTTAAACCATCAAGATTCCGATTTAAAAGCGTTGGAGCCATTTGTTCATAGAACCTTTAATGGTTTGGATTTCATAACCTTTATAGGTGGTTTACAGCATATTTACACAAATCATAACGGACTTGAAGCCGTGTTTTCAAAGCATGCTGAAAAATCAACTTTACAACCAGCTATTCATCATTTTAAACATACTTTTTTTGAAATAAAACATCTGCCAAGAACGCAGAAGCATATTTCGGATCCCTTGAAAAATTCCGCTGCAAAACGTATCAATATGTTTCTACGTTGGATGGTGAGACCAGAAAACACTGGTGTTGATTTTGGTATATGGCATACACTGCATACCAAACAATTATCGTGTCCGTTAGATGTACATTCTGGAAATGTTGCCAGAAAATTAGACCTTTTAACACGCAAACAAAACGATGGCAAGGCTTTATTAGAATTAGACACCAATCTCCGAAAATTAGATGCTAACGATCCTGTTAAATACGATTTTGCTCTTTTTGGTTTAGGTGTTTTTGAAAGCTTCTAACTTAATTCAGTATCTTTAAACATTAATTCATCACAACTTAAATTCATGAAAAAAGGACTCTTTATTATTTGTGTTTTATCACTGTCATTGGTGTACTCCCAAAGTCGAAAAATACCTGTCGATACAACCATAATAACCAATCATAAAACAACCATTAATGGAACGGTTATAGATTATTCGGCATCCACAGGAACACAACCTGTTTGGAATTCTGATGGTGACCCAATCGCAACCCTATTTTATACTTACTATCAACGTAAAAATATTTCAGACAACACTAATAGGCCTTTGGTTATTTCTTTCAATGGAGGACCTGGTTCGGCTTCTGTTTGGATGCACGTGGCTTATACGGGACCACAGATATTAAAAATTGATGATGAAGGTTATCCTGTTCAACCGTATGGCATAAAAAGCAATCCATATTCTATTCTAGATGTGGCTGATATAGTTTTTGTAAACCCTGTAAATACGGGTTATTCCAGAATGATTGAAGATAAAGATGGGAAATTACCAGACCGCAAAAACTTTTTTGGCATTAACGCAGACATTAGTTATTTAGCAGAATGGATAAATACTTTCGTAACCCGAAATAACCGTTGGGAATCGCCTAAATACTTAATTGGTGAGAGTTATGGAGGACCACGTGTTATGGGTTTAGCCGAAGAATTACAAAATAACCAATGGATGTATTTAAACGGCGTTATTTTAGTTTCGCCAGCCGATTATAAAATTTATTCAACCGATCAACCTATTTATTCTGCATTAAACTTACCTTATTTTACGGCTGCTGCATGGCACCAAAAAACCTTATCTCCTGCTCTTCAACAGAAAGATTTATCGGAAATATTGCCTGAAGTCGAAGCATATGCTATCAATAATTTAATGCCAGCAATTGCAAAAGGTGGGTTTATTTCTGATACCGAAAGAAATCAGGTGGCTGAAATAATGAGCTTGTACTCTGGTTTGAGTAAATCGTCTATTCTTGATCATAATTTAAATATTCCAACCAATTTTTTCTGGAAAGAATTATTACGTGATCGTGGGTTTACAATTGGCAGATTGGATTCACGTTATTTGGGAATTGATAAAATGGCTGCAGGAAATTCGCCTGATTACAATGCGGAATTATCTTCTTGGTTACACTCGTTTACGCCAGCCATCAACTACTATTTACGAGAACATTTGAATTTTAAAACCGATATAAAATATAATATGTTTGGCGATGTGCATCCTTGGGACAGACAAAATGATAACACCAGAGATCGTTT
>CBFHJN010000232.1:0-4675 GCA_965655805.1 Flavobacteriaceae bacterium | reverse complement strand
TTTAAACCTGAATTTTTCCTAATAAAAGCAAATCCAACACCTTTAGGTCCATGAAATTTATGTGCACTAACCGCTAGAAAATCGATTGGCACATCTTGTAAATCTAATTCATAATGCCCAACTGATTGAACGGCATCACAATGAAACAAGGCTTGATTGGCTTGGCATAAATTGCCAACACGCTTTACATCAAGAATATTTCCAATTTCATTATTCACATACATCAAACTTACCAAGGTTTTGCCATGGGTTTTAAGCAACTGTTCCAAATGGTCTAAATCTACTTGACCATCGGCATCTAACTCTACATAACTTACTATAATATCGCACGTTTTAATTAACTGTTCAACGGTATGTAAAACTGCATGATGTTCAATTTTAGAAGTTATAATATGCACAACACCTAAATCACGAATAGCACATTGCAAAGCTAAATTATCGGCTTCCGTTCCTCCTGATGTAAACACAATTTCCCCAGCACTCACGTTTAATTGTTTCGCAATTGTTTTTCTAGCTTGTTCAATTAAAACTTTGGAAGAGCGACCAAAACTATGTGTAGATGAGGCGTTGCCATATTCATTTCGCATAACGGTTGTCATAGTATCAATAACTTCATCACGCACTTTGGTGGTTGCTGCACTATCAAAATAAACGGGTTTCATAAACGTAAAATCTGCATAAATTAGTTGTGCAAAATTACGGGAAATAAAATTATTTGTATTAGATGACGTTGTATATTTAGCAATTCTTTTATTTTTGTTTAAAATATGCGGTTCATGCGAAAATTACTTCTATTACTTCTAACGTTATTCATTGTTTCATCATGTGATGATGGTGATATTATTAACGTTGAATTTGATTTTGACGATACCTATTTGGCTTGTGGCGAATTGGTTTTCTATCAGATAAAAGAAAATCCGTTTGAATCGTTATCACTTCAAATCACACAACCAGCATTAACTTTAGAAAATTTAATTGAAGTGGATGATGATGGTTTTCTTTTAAATGATGAAGAAATTATCATTGATATTGAAAGCGCTGGAAACCAATTTAATTTTCGCTCCTATAATGCCAATCCTGCTCCTTTGTTTTGTAACGATGTGCCACCTTCAGACATTCAAATTACGGAAGATTTAGCAAGTTTCTCCGGAAAAGCCTACATTAATGTCTCTTTAGTTGAAGATGATAATGATGGCGTTCCAGCTGAATTAGAAGATGAAAATCTAGATGGTGATTTTAATCCAGCAACAGATCCAACCGATACAGATGGTGATGGCATTCCTGATTATATTGATGTAGATGATGATGGTGATAATGTTTTAACAACGGTTGAATTATTAGATGACAATGCTGATAACGACAATGACCCATTAACCAACCCAAGAGATACAGATGGTGACGGAACTCCCGATTATTTAGATGATGATGATGATGGTGATGGTGTGTTAACCATAGATGAAGAAAATGAACCAGCCGATCAAAATCCAGCAAACGATTATACCGATCCTAGTATAGCTGATTATTTAAATCCTGTAGTTACCGATGTACTACCTGCAACAGCTTATCGCGCTCATGCCATTAATCAAACGTTTACTATAACCTTACGTGTTGAAGATATTCAGTTTCCAACTATTACTCAAGATGTATTTAATATGGGAACTTTAAGCGATTCCAGGTTAACTGAAACCCGCTTAATTACACCAGATTTTTAAATGATAAAACGCTAAGTGTTTTTAGTATTTTGAAAAATATAAACTTCGGTAGCGCCTACACCATATTTTTTGTAGTCAGCATCGTAAAATTTAATGGAATCATACCTACTAAATAGATATTCCAATTCTGTTTTCAGAACCCCTTCTCCAACACCATGAATAAACACCATTCTCTGAATGCGTTTTCGGATTGCAAATTCTAACTGACCTCTTGCAGTATCCAATTGTAAGGTTAACATGTCATGATTACTCATGCGTTGCGAATTTTCAGTAAGATGATGAATATGTAAATCAACCTCCATGGTTGGCACGAATTTTTCCTTTCCTTTTTTTGCAGTTGTTTGCTTTCTTTTGGGTTGTTCTTTTTCTCTGATGATGGATTCGGCTTGACTCAAATCTATTTTCATAGGTTTTGTAATAACCAATTCTTTAGATTCAAAATCCAGTTCAAACCCTTCAGGTGTTTCAATGGTTATCAGGTTGTTACTTACTTTGGTAACAATTCCTGATAAATCATCATCTAAAACGGCAACCGTATCTCCTTTTTTAAACATCATCGGTATCCTGCTTTTTATCTTCAACATCCTGATCAAACTTACTTGGAATTTTACTAGAAATTCTATAAAGTCCGAACATTAAAATCATAATACCAATAATTAACATAGTTACATGCTCCTCCTCACCAGATTGACCATAAATAGCTAATGCAGAACCAGTTATAATCAATACATAACTTAAAACTTGTGGTTTAATCATAGAAATTTTGGTGTTTAATATCCGTTTTCAAACTTACTCATATTTCTTCATTTAGAAGAAATAATAAATATTAAAAATTTAAAATATAATAGTTTATTCATGGCTTTTTTTAACTTTGACTAAATTCAATTTTAGAAATTTATGTCTTCACCAGAAGATTTTATGCTGCCTTGTTTAACCAAACAAACTTTAGGTTTTGATTGTATGGGATGCGGTTTACAGCGTTCTGTGGCACTTATTTATCACGGTGAATTGCTTGAGGCTTTTAAAATGTATCCTGCAATTTACCCCTTATTACTATTATTTATTTTTATTGGCTTCAATATTTTTTTTAAATTTCAACATTCAAATAAAATAATAAACACACTCGCAATTATAACTATTGGCGTTATAATTGGGAGTTTTACATTAAAACTAATCACTTAAAACTTACACATGGAAAAACAAAGACTCAATCCAACACTCGTTTATGTATTGGCAATTATTGGATTATTATGTTGCTGCCTCTCAGGCCTTGGATTTATATTAGCTGGTATAGCCTTTTATATAGCGCATAGTCAAATTAAAAAAGCGCAATTAAATCCTGAAGAATATGATTTAAAAAGTGTTAACGCCATGAATACGGCAAAAACCGTTGCATTGATAATTTTAATAATAAACATTCTAACTTTTTGTTATGCCATATATCAAATATATGCTATGGGTGGATGGGATGCTTATGTAAACCAATTTGAAGAAGCTTTTAAGCAAGGTTTAGAATCATCTAACCAAAATTAAGTAAATTCTGTATTACTATTTAATCAAAAAAAAAGCGACATCACGTCGCTTTTTTTTTTGTTTAAATAGGTTGGTAGAAACCATATTTTAGTTTTTTATTTTACTTTTCGAATTGCTTAAGCGTTTTTGTTATAATAGAAACACAATCTAACAATTGTGCTTCCGTCATCACTAAAGGTGGCGCAAAACGAATAATATTTCCATGCGTTGGTTTGGCTAACAACCCGTTATCACGTAGTGCTAAACAAATGTTCCAAGCCGTATCACTTTCTTCATCATCATTGATAACAATAGCATTCAATAAACCTTTACCACGAACCAAATTCACAATAGAACTGGTTTCGATAAATTTATTCATTTCACTTCGGAATAACTCACCAAGTCTAAAAGCATTTTCAGCTAATTTTTCATCTCTAACTACTTCTAAAGCTGCCATGGCAACGGCTGCTGCTACGGGATTACCACCAAAGGTACTTCCGTGGTTTCCAGGGCGAATAACATTCATAACGGCATCATCAGCTAAAACTGCTGATACGGGATAAGCACCACCAGATAACGCTTTTCCTAAAATTAAAACATCCGGTTTTACTTCTGGTTCGTTACTACAATTTTTATTCTCACAATTGCAATTACCGCATGTTGCTAATAAGCGACCTGTTCGAGCAATTCCTGTTTGAACTTCATCGGCAATAAATAATACGTTATATTTTTCACAAAGCGCTTTAGCTTTCGTTAAATAATCGGCTGCTGGTACGTAAACACCTGCTTCACCTTGAATAGGTTCTACTAAGAATCCACCCACATTTGGGTTTGATTTCAAAGCGTTTTCTAAAGCATCCAAATTATCATAAGCAATTTTGATAAAGCCATCTGTATAGGGCCCAAAGTTATTGCGTGCTACAGGATCATTGGAAAACGAAATAATAGTAGTTGTTCGTCCATGAAAATTATTTTCACAAACAATTATTTCCGCTTCATTTTCAGGAATCCCTTTAACTTCATAAGCCCATTTTCTACAAATTTTTAAAGCGGTTTCTACAGCTTCGGCACCTGTATTCATGGGTAATAATTTATCGAATCCAAAAAATTCGCAAGCAAATTTTTCATATCTACCTAGCATATCATTATGAAACGCTCTAGATGTTAGCGCTAAGGTACTAGCTTGTTTATGCATAGCATCCACAATTTTTGGATGACAATGTCCTTGGTTTACAGCTGAATATGCTGAAAGGAAATCATAATAATGCTTCCCTTCTACATCCCAAACGTGAACACCTTCACCCTTTGCTAAAACCACAGGAAGTGGATGGTAGTTATGTGCTCCGTACTTGTTTTCTAATTCAATCGCTTCTTGCGATGTTAATTGGTCTAAAATAGCCATTTTAATAAATTTAAGTTGTTGAATAAAATAACCATTCCTACTGTACCTT
>CBFHJN010000231.1:0-4678 GCA_965655805.1 Flavobacteriaceae bacterium | reverse complement strand
GGTTTTGAGTCCGAATAAAATGCTAGATTCCACAGCAACTATTAGTACTATTAAAGTGATGGATTCACGCTATAAAACAGTCAAAGGCATTACCACTAAAAGTACATTTGGAGATATTCAGAAAAACTACAAAATTTCAAGTATTCAAAATACCATTAAAAATGTCGTTGTTTTTGTAAATGAAATCAATGCCTTTTTCACCATAGATAAAACAGAATTACCAGCCAGTTTACAATTTGATTCGAATGCTAAAATTGAAGCTATTCAGATTCCTGAAACAGCAAAAATCAAATATTTTATGATTGGTTGGAACTAAAATAATATGAGATCATATCTTTCCAAATTACTAGTAACCATAGCACGAAAACGCCTTGAAGCTACTAAAACAGCAGCTAAAATAAGCAATCGTGACATTGTTCCGCTGGTTAAAAACCTTCAAGTTGAAGTAAAGCACGCCTTAAAAGAAGCCTTTTTTATTTTAGTTGGTGTGTTTTCGGCTGGATTCGGTTTAAAAGGATTTTTACTACCCAATCGATTTATTGATGGTGGTGCTACAGGTATTTCACTGCTATTGGAAAACATCACTAATTTAGAATTAGGCATCCTGCTTATTGTTGTCAACCTTCCCTTTATCATATTAGGTGCCAAAACCTTTAGTGCGCGTTTTGCAATAAAAAGCATTATCGCTATAGGTATGTTGGCTGTAGTTGTTCATTTTGTAGAGTACCCAACCATTACTGATGATAAATTATTGATAGCCGTATTTGGAGGATTCTTTTTAGGATTAGGAATTGGAATGGCCATGAGAGGAGGTGCCGTTATTGATGGCACTGAAGTATTAGCCATTTATATGAGTCGTAAATTATCTATAACCATTGGAGACGTTCTATTGCTTATTAATTTAATTATTTTTTCATTTGGTGCTTACGTGCTTTCGATTGAAGTGGCTTTATATGCCATACTAACCTATCTAGCAGCCGCCAAAACAGTGGATTTTGTGGTGGATGGTGTAGAAGAATACGTTGGTGTAACCATTATTTCTAATCATCACGAAGAACTCCGCGTTATGATTATCGAAAAATTAAGACGTGCCTGTACTATTTATGCAGGAAAAGGCGGCTATGGAAAAAATGGTAATAGCTATGATAAAGATATAATTTATACCGTAGTTACCCGTTTAGAACTAGCAAAACTTCAAACGGAGATTGATAAAATTGATGAAAATGCGTTTATTATCATGGGATTAGTAAAAGATTTACGAGGTGGCATGATTAAGCGTAAACCTTTAAAATAAATTAGAATGAAAACATATCAGATCCAAGACAATCCCTTCACGGTTCCTACAACTGATGGCAAACTAATTCAAGAACATTTTGGGTTGGCAACCGATGGTAATCCGGAAATAAGCATAGCGTATATGATTGCTCCTCCAGATTGGAGTGAACCGTTTCAAACACCCGAATTTGATGAGTACACATTCATCATAAAAGGGAAGAAGCAATTTATAATTGATGGTGAAGAAATTGTATTAGAAGCAGGGCAATCTATTAAAATCAATAAAAACACGCGCGTTCAATATTCAAATCCATTTACAGAACCATGTGTGTATTTGGCTATTTGCAAACCTGCTTTTTCCATGGATTTAGTAAATCGAGAAGACACATGATTTTGATTCAAAAACTTATTGGCTTTTTGGTCAATATGGTTGGTTTCTTCTCAAAAAAATCGGCCGCTCGTATTTCTTTATATTTATTTACCACGCCTAGGGCTGGACAAATTAACGAGAAACAATCTGATTTTTTAGGCACCTCTTTTCGTGAGGAATTAAAAGTAAACAATGTCCCAGTTATGACCTATAGATGGCTAGGAAAAGGAAACACCATTTTATTAGCACATGGCTGGGAAAGTAATGCTGCCAGATGGCAATATTTAATTGAACCTTTACGCAAATTAGACTATAATATTATTGCTTTGGATGCGCCTGCACATGGCAGATCAGGAAGCAATCGGTTTAATGCTGTTTTATACGGAGATTTCATTAAAGTGGCCTCAAAAAAGTTTAAACCCGATTTTATAATTGGGCATTCCGTAGGTGGTATGGCTTCCGTTTTTTCGCAAACGAACAGTGATTACCATGCACTCAAAAAAATAATCTTATTGGGAACACCTTCGGAATTTACGGATGTTCTCGATCGATACTACCACATGATGAGTTATTCAAAACGCACCATTCATGCTACCAATCAACTCATTAAAGATCGGTTTAATGAAGAACCGCAAAATTTTTCAACCGCAAAATTTTTGAAAACTTTAAATTTAGAAGGCCTCATTATTCATGATGAAAAAGATACCATTATTCCTTATCAAGATGCTGTTTTAATCAATACCAGTTTAAAAAATAGTAAACTCATTACCACTTCTGGCTTTGGACATTCGTTAGTTGACGAGAGCATATCCAACCATATTTATGAATTTTTACGAAGCTAAATTGGTATCTTTGACACATGGAAGAAAAACTAACAAGACTCAACAAATATTTAAGCGAAGCTGGCTATTGTTCACGCAGAGCTGCCGACAAACTCATTGAGGCTGGTCGTGTTACCATAAACGGAAGTGTCCCAGAAATGGGTACCAAAGTATCAGAATCAGATGTTGTTGAAGTAGATGGAAAACAAATCAAAACTAACAATAACCCGTTTGTCTATTTGGCCTTCAACAAACCCGTTGGTATAGTTTGTACTACGGATACGCATGTTGAAAAAGATAATATCATCGATTTTATAAAATACCCAAAACGTATTTTCCCAATAGGACGTTTAGATAAACCCAGTGAAGGCTTAATTTTCCTTACAGATGATGGTGATATTGTAAACAAAATTCTACGTGCCAGTAACAACCACGAAAAAGAATATATTGTAACGGTTGATAAGCCAATTTCGCAAACATTTATTGAACATATGTCTAGAGGTATCTATTTAGAAGACTTGGACAAAACAACCAAAAAGTGTGTCGTTGAAAAATTGGGCACACATGAATTCCGAATCGTTTTAACCCAAGGTTTGAATAGACAAATTCGTCGTATGTGCGAATATTTAACCTATGAAGTTGAAACCTTAAAGCGTGTTCGTATTATGAATATCAAATTAGATGTTCCGGTAGGCGAATATCGCGAATTTACCAAGTCAGAATTTACAGAACTAAACCGCTTGCTTGAGGATTCTACCAAGACATTTTTAAGCAAAAGCATTCCTAAGCAATCTAGAAGATAAAGTATATGTCCAACGTTTCTCCATTTCATATTGCTATTCCAGTTCATAATTTAGAAGCTTGCCGAATCTTTTATCGTGATGTTTTAAACTGCGAAGAAGGCAGAAGCAGCGATCATTGGGTGGATTTTAATTTTTTTGGGCATCAATTGGTTATTCATTATAAACCAAAAACTGACGAAGCCACTCATACCAATGCAGTTGATGGAAAATCGGTTCCAGTACCACATTATGGTGTGGTGTTGCCTTGGAATGATTTTCAAGAATTTTCAGCGCATTTAAAATCTAAAAACATCCAATTCGTTATAGAGCCATATATTCGTTTTGAAGGTTTAGTAGGCGAACAAGCTACCATGTTTTTTTATGATCCAGCCGGAAATGCTTTGGAGTTTAAGTCGTTTAAAGATATGAGTCAGCTATTTGCAAAGTAGATTTCTTACGTGTTAAATAAAAGGGCAAATAAATTAATAAGAAAAAAGGTATCAATAGCGCTTCCACAACCAATAGATAGTTAGGCCAATCTCCAAAATAATCTAAAGCTGAAGCCGATTCTGGCTTTCTATTTAAATACGAATAATTCGCGTCCAAAACATAATTTATTCCCATTAATATAATAGCATACACTTGAAGTGCAAAAAACGATTTAAACACACTTTTTAATGTTGGTCGCATATTTAAAACAAGTGTAGCATAGAAGATAATAGTGAGTAAACCCAGATGCACAACCCAATATCTAAAATAATCTAAACTGGGAAATCCAATGGCAATATCAGGTGTAATAACACCTTGCAATGTTCCAGCAATAATCCAAAACAAAAGAATTTCATACATCCAGTATTTTCTATAATGCGTGAAAATAGGAATCATTAAAGCGAGAAAACTACAAAGAAATAGCGGTAAGTCTTGAGATACATTATAGACACCAAGGCTCATGTAATACAAATGAAAAGTAATAATCGTTAAGGATACAAATGCGCCTAATAATTTAAGTGTTTTTTCTTTTTGCGCTTGATTAAATTTTCGGTTAGATATAGCTATTATGGCAACACAGAATACTACAGCCAAAATTATTGGCAGCAAATGTTCTACACTACCAATAGTAACACGATTAACTTTTATTGCAGATGTTATTAAGTAAGAAATCATGCTGCAATATAAAACGTTTATTTTTTACGATGCAACTCACGCGCTAGAAGTGTGTTTTTCAACAACATGGCAATAGTCATCGGTCCAACTCCACCAGGAACAGGTGTAATAAAGCTCGCTTTTTTACTAACGTTTTCAAAATCTACATCACCTGTAATGATATACCCTTTTGGTGCATTTTCGTCTACAACGCGTGTAATACCAACATCAATAATCACGACATCATCCTTAACCATTTCAGCTTTCAAGAAGTTCGGAACACCTAA
>CBFHJN010000230.1:0-4711 GCA_965655805.1 Flavobacteriaceae bacterium | reverse complement strand
TTAGCATAACCTTCAAAACGACCGTATCCTTCAACATCTAAAAACTCCGTTCTTCTAAATAAACGATTATAAGGAATGTATTTGTAAGTGCCTTCTTGCAAAAATTTGGCAGCTCCACCTTGTCCTGCAACAACTACGTTTCTAGGATTCCAAGTAAATTTGTAATTCCATAAATTATTATCACTTTCAGGAGCTACTAATCCACCTGTAAAGGATTCAAAAAGTATCATTTTTCCACCAGCATCACGAATTCTATCAATAACATGCATGGCACTCATATGGTCAATTCCTGGATCGACACCAATTTCATTCATGAAAATTAAACCTTTATCATGAGCTGCCTTATCTAATTTGTGCATTTCCTCACTAATATAAGAAGCGGTTACCATGTTCTTATTAAAGGTAATACAGTCATGAGCCACCTCAATGTGATAGCGAGCAGGAAGCATAGAAATAACAATGTCACAATTTTGAATGGCGTTTTGTCTTGATTGCTTATCGAAAACATCTAGCATGATAGCTTGCGCATTTTCGTGATTATTAGTTAATTTTTGAGCATGTGAGAAATTCACATCGCCAACAATAATTAGTAAATTTTCTTCTTCAGATTTTTCTAATAAGTATTTTATAAGATAGGATGCAGATTTTCCAGCACCAATAAGTAATATCTTTCGCATAATGAAATATGTTGAGTATTTTTGTTGTCACGAAAGTAAGAAATAGTAAGTGTTATAAAAACCCAAATCACATATTAATATGAACAAACAAATATTAAGTTTAGGTGCTTTTTTCGGCTTAACGGCTGTGATTTTAGGTGCTTTTGGAGCTCACAGCTTAAAAAAGCTAATAGACATTCAGCAAATAGCAACTTTTGAAACAGGTGTACGTTACCAAATGTATCATGCTTTACTTCTAATTCTAGTAGGATGTTTGACAACAATTGATGATAAAACCAAAAAAATTATTTTCTATTTAGTGCTATTAGGAGTTTTGCTGTTTTCAGGTTCTATTTATGGTTTAGCAACTAATGAATTAAGTGGTTTTGATTTTAAGTCTATTGGATTTATAACACCAATAGGCGGTTTATTACTAATTGTTTCATGGTTTCTATTGTTAATAAAGTTTTTAAAAAGTAAGCCTGAAATTTCCTAAAATTAAGTGCATAGAATAAAATAAAGTTTAATTTTGTATAATAAACAACATATATAATTATGATAGATCATACTCAAGCAAAAACGATTTCTTTAGAAAACTATGGAATTAAAAATGCTAAAGTTCAATATCAATTATCATCAGAGCAACTTCACAAACTTACAATTGCAAAAGGTCAAGGCGTAGAAGCATCATCAGGAGCTTTAGCGGTAAATACAGGTGAATTTACAGGACGATCTCCAAAGGATCGTTTTATTGTTAAAGACGCTATTACTGAAGATCGTGTTTGGTGGGGAAATATTAATATTCCTTTCGAGTCTGATGCCTTCGAAAAACTATATAATAAAGTAACCGATTATTTATCAGAAAAAGAAGTTTTTGTTAGAGATAGCTATGCTTGTGCTGATGACAACTACCGACTGAATATTCGTGTTATAAATGAATACCCTTGGAGCAATATGTTTGCCCAAAACATGTTTTTAAGACCAGATGATTCAGAACTTAAAAACTTCACACCAGAATGGACCATAGTGAATGCTCCAGGTTTCATGGCAGATCCGGAAGTAGACGGAACCCGTCAACATAACTTTGCGATTTTAGATTTTACACGAAAAATTGCTTTAATAGGAGGAACAGGCTACACAGGTGAAATTAAAAAAGGTATTTTCTCTGCTTTAAACTTCATTTTACCCGTATTTAAAAATACGTTACCAATGCACTGCAGTGCTAATGTAGGTGAAGATGGTGATACAGCTATTTTCTTTGGATTGTCTGGAACTGGAAAAACAACATTATCTGCTGATCCTAACCGCAAATTAATTGGTGATGATGAGCATGGCTGGACGAAAGAAAATACCGTATTCAATTTTGAAGGTGGTTGTTATGCAAAAGTTATTAATCTTTCAGAGGAAAATGAACCAGACATTTTTAATGCTATTAAACCTGGTGCTATTCTTGAAAACGTAATCATGGATAAGGAAGGTCATGTGGATTTTGCTGATACATCCATTACACAAAATACACGTGTGAGTTATCCAATAGATCACATAAGCAATATTCAAGTGCCCTCAATAGGAGAAAATCCTAAAAATATTTTCTTTTTAACAGCAGATGCTTTTGGTGTATTGCCTCCAATTTCTAAATTAACGCCAGGTCAAGCTGCATATCATTTTATATCTGGTTACACAGCTAAAGTAGCTGGAACGGAAGCTGGTATTGATGAACCATTACCAAGTTTTTCAGCTTGTTTTGGAGCGCCTTTTATGCCGTTACATCCAACAAAATACGCAGAAATGTTAAGTAAAAAAATGCAAGATGCAGGTGTTAATGTTTGGTTGGTAAATACGGGTTGGACAGGTGGTCCTTATGGCGTAGGTACACGTATGAAATTAAAATACACACGTGCAATGATTACAGCTGCTATGGATGGAAGTCTTGAGGCTGCTAATAAAGATAATTACCACCAGCATTCTGTTTTTGGCGTTTTACAACCTAAAACTTGTCCCAATGTACCAACTGACGTATTAAGCCCAAGAACTACATGGAATAATGATGAAGGGTACTATAAAACGGCATATAAACTAGCTGAATCATTTCAAGAAAACTTCAAGAAATTCGAAGAATTTGCAAATGATGAAATTTTGGCTGGAGCGCCAAATGTGAAGATGTAACAATCTGCGAACCAATAATTTTGGTTTGTTATATATTCTGATTTTCTTGCTTAAATAGGTTTAAAATTGTAACTTTAATGTCTCAATTTTAAACCTATTTTTTATGAAAAAAACTACTTATTTATTAGCAATTTTTATTGCGTTTCGAACATTAACTTTTGCTCAATGCCCAGGAATTCCGGCAGCAGGATATACTTGTGTGCCAGATGCAGCATTTGAACAAGCGTTAATAGATTTTAATTATGATACTGAAGCCATTTTAGATGGTCGTATTCTTACGGTTGATGCTTTAGCGGCAACAGGTTCTTTAAGTTTACCAAATAAAGGGATAACCGACTTAACAGGGTTAGAAGCATTCCTTAATATTGATGCTATCAATTTATCCTATAACACAGGGTTGATAACTGCTGATTTAATGGCTAATGTTAATGTGACAGATGTTAATTTTGAAGGCTGTAGTAGCCTAGGTAGCCTAACAGTAACTGGTTTAACAGGTCTGGAAAATATTAATGTTTATGGCACGGTTTTAACGGCAATTGATTTGTCAACAAACACTGCTTTATTGTTATTTAATGCGCAAAACGCATCATTAGGAATGATTGATTTATCTGCCAATGTTGCTGTTACAAATGTGAATTTAAGAAATAACAACTTAACTTCTGTTGATATGAGAAATGGTAACAATGCTAACACCGTGTTTAGATCTGACTTCAATAGTAGCTTAACTTGTATTTTTGTTGATGATGCTACAGAGCCTAATTTAGGAGTATGGATAATTGATGGTGGTAGTACGTTTGTAGAAACGGAACCAGCTTGTGCTACTTTAAGCACTGAAAGAGCGAACGCAACAGTATTTTCAATTTATCCAAATCCAGCTAAAGGATCTGTAAATGTGTCTTCTAATTTAGAGGAAACGACGCGTCTGGGTATTTATGATATTACTGGAAAATTAGTATTGTCCAATACTATTTCTTTTGGAGATAACAGATTGAATATATCATCACTTTCATCTGGAGTGTATTTAATGCGCGTGTCTTCAAATGCAAAAACAGTTACTAAAAAACTAGTTATTAATTAATTTAGTTTTCAATTTTTACAATTAAAAAAGCCCAATTGGAATTTACCAATTGGGCTTTTTTAGTTCTTATATCAGAGTCTATTTCTTTTTATTAGCTTCTTTAATGTATTTGTCCAAAGCCATGGTCATGGACGGTGTTTCTGGAGTAGGAGCTGCAATATCAACGCGTAGGCCATGTTCCTCCACAGCTTTGATGGTGGTATTACCAAAAACAGCAATTCGTGTGTCTTTTTGCTGAAAATCAGGGAAATTATGAAACAAAGATTCAATTCCTGATGGGCTAAAGAACACTAAAATATCATAATACACATCTGCTAAATCCGATAAATCACTAATTACGGTTCTGTAAAAAATAGCTTCTTTCCATTCTACATTCAACGCATTTAATGTTTCCGGAACTTCAGGTTTTAATTTATCGGTAGTTGGTAATAAAAACGATTCGCCTTTATACTTTTTTATCAAAGGTGATAAGTCCGCAAAATTACGTTTTCCAACATAAATTTTACGTTTTCTATACACTACATATTTTTGAAGGTAATAAGCAACGGCTTCAGATTGACAGAAATATTTCATGCTATCTGGAACCTTAAAACGCATTTCATCAGCCACTCTAAAAAAGTGATCAACAGCATTTCTGCTAGTTAATATAATGGCTGAATATTTAGACAAATCAACTTTTTGTTGTCTTATTTCTTTGGCGTCAACACCTTCTACATGAATAAACGGTCTAAAGTCAATTTTTACTTTTTGCTTTTCCTCAAGATCAAAATATGGCGAATTTTCTATTTTAGGTTCTGGTTGAGATACTAAA
>CBFHJN010000229.1:0-4718 GCA_965655805.1 Flavobacteriaceae bacterium | reverse complement strand
GTAGCAACAAATATTATAGGTAGGAAATTAGAATGATTAAAAATAGGCAAATATGATTTTTATCATATTTTTAAGTATATTAAGAGAGTATTTTTGAACCATAACTTCTATTAGGTATGAGTGTTATTTACATATTATTGAGTATCAGTATTGTAGTAGCTATTGGCTTTTTTGTCGCTTTTATTTTAGCGGTAAAAAGTGGTCAGTTTGATGATGATTACACACCATCAGTTAGAATGCTATTTGAAGACGAGCTCGTTAAACAAAACCCAGAACAAACAATTAAAACCAAAAAGACTAATTAAAAATTATGGAAGTACAACAATTCTATTACGACAATAAGATCGTTAAAAATTTCCTCTACGCTACCATACTTTGGGGAGTTGTAGGTATGCTTGTAGGCTTACTTTTAGCATTTATGTTTTTATTTCCCAACTTAACAGATGGTATTTCCTGGTTAAGCTTTGGTAGATTGAGACCTTTGCACACAAATGCTGTTATTTTCGCTTTCGTTGGAAACGCCATTTTTGCGGGTGTATACTATTCCACACAGCGTTTATTAAAAGCTAGAATGTATAGCGATCTTTTAAGCAAAATCAACTTTTGGGGTTGGCAATTAATTATTGTAGGTGCGGCAATTACGTTACCATTAGGGTTTTCTACCTCTAAAGAGTATGCCGAATTAGAATGGCCATTCGATATTGCAATCGCATTAATTTGGGTTGTTTTTGGTGCCAACCTTATCGGAACTATGATTAAGCGTAGACAGCGCCATTTATATGTAGCTATTTGGTTTTATATTGCCACATTTGTTACTGTTGCTGTTCTTCACATATTTAATAGTTTAGAATTACCTGTTAGTTTTACAGGAATGAAAAGCTACTCGGTTTACGCTGGCGTACAAGATGCATTGGTACAATGGTGGTATGGACATAATGCGGTGGCATTTTTCCTAACAACACCTTTTTTAGGTTTAATGTATTATTTTGTACCAAAAGCAGCTAACAGACCTGTTTACTCCTATCGTTTATCCATTATACACTTCTGGTCTTTAATTTTCATTTACATCTGGGCTGGACCGCATCACTTACTTTATACAGCACTTCCTGAATGGGCACAAAATTTAGGTGTCGCATTTTCAGTTATGTTATTAATGCCTTCTTGGGGTGGTATGATTAATGGTTTATTAACATTACGTGGTGCTTGGGATAAAGTTCGTACAGATCCTGTTTTAAAATTCATGGTAGTCGCTATTACTGGATACGGTATGGCTACTTTTGAGGGCCCAATGCTATCATTGAAAAACGTAAATGCTATTGGACACTTTACAGATTGGATTATTGCTCACGTGCACGTAGGTGCATTAGCATGGAATGGTTTTCTAACCTTTGGTATGATTTACTGGTTAGTACCTCGTTTATTTAAAACAAAATTATTCTCTATTGGTTTAGCCAATTTCCATTTCTGGATTGGAACATTAGGTATTATTATGTATGCTTTACCTATGTATGTTGCTGGTTTTACACAAGCAAGTATGTGGAAACAATTTAATCCAGACGGTACTTTAGTTTATGGTAACTTTTTAGAAACTGTTACTGAAATTATGCCAATGTATTGGATGCGTGCAATAGGTGGAACCCTATATTTAACAGGAATGTTAGTGCTGGTTTACAATGTTATTGTTACCATTAAAAATGGTAGTAAAGTAACAGACGAATTAGCTGAAGCTGCTGCACTACAAAATGTTTCTAAAAGCCGTGTTCGAGGTGAAGGATGGCACACGTGGTTGGAAAGAAAACCAATCAAGTTAACAATTTATGCTACTATTGCTATTTTAATAGGGGGTATTGTACAAATTGTACCAACTATTATGGTAAAATCTAATATCCCAACAATTAGTAGTGTTAAACCTTATACGCCTTTAGAATTAGAAGGACGTGATATTTATATCCGTGAAGGTTGTGTTGGTTGCCACTCGCAAATGGTAAGACCATTTAGAAGTGAAGTAGAACGCTATGGTGATTACTCGAAAGCCGGAGAGTTTGTTTATGATCATCCGTTCCTCTGGGGAAGTAAACGTACAGGACCAGATTTACACCGTGTTGGTGGTAAATATTCTGACAATTGGCATTTTAACCATATGTATGATCCACAAAGCACCTCTTCAGGTTCCATCATGCCATCTTATAAATGGATGATTTTAAACGAACTTGACAAATCGAGTACCGAGGCAAAAATGGAAGTAATGGTAACATTAGGTGTTCCATACACGGAAGAAGATATAGCAAATGCACAACAGAGCATGTTAGATCAAGGTACTCAAATTGAAAAGAATTTATATGCTGATCCAGATTTTGCTTCCACCTATGAAGCCGATAAAGCTGCAGGTGGTGAAGATTTTGTTGAAATGCGCAATCGTGAAATAGTCGCCATTATTGCTTATTTACAACGTTTAGGAACAGATATAAACGTGACCGATTTAGAAGAATAACCCTTAATAAAAGAAACTATGTTAAAGTTTGTAAAAAATCATATGGAGAGTATTTCGGGCATTGAGATTTATCCAATTATCTCTTTACTCATATTTTTCATCTTTTTTGTAGTCTTATTTTGGTGGGTTGTAACCGCTAAAAAAGATTATATAGATACTGTTAGTAATATCCCATTAGATAACAACCAAAACCACGAAGAACTATGAGACAATTAATTCCAGCTTGGATAAGGATACCCGTTATATTTTTCTTAATTGCTGGATTGGCAGAATACTTTATTGATTCTGGTAACCAACCAGCTTTTATTGAGCAACCATTAGTTATGCTATTCTTAATATTTGTTTTAATATTATTAATCGGTATTGAAGCCATTGTTAGCTCAATGGACAATATTCTATACCAAAGCCTAGACGCTGAAGGTCAAGCACGTTATCATGATAGAAAAGTTAAAACACCAAAAGTTATTACTTGGTTTCAGGAAACCTACAAAAAATTATTAGGTTCAAAACCAATGGAAGAAGAGCATGATATTATCCTAGATCACAACTATGATGGTATTCGTGAATTAGATAATAACTTACCACCTTGGTGGATCTATAGTTTTTATGCATCTATTGTTTTTGCAGCCGTTTATTTAGTAAGATATCATGTTTTTGATGGTAAAAATCAATACGATGAATTAGAAACAGAATACGCTCAAGCTGCTATTTCAATCGAAGAGTACAAGAAAAATGCTAAAGATTTAGTGGATTTCAATACCGTAGAAGTCTTAACCAGTGCCGCAGACATTAAAGCAGGTCAGGCTATTTTTGAAACTAATTGCGTCGCTTGTCATATGGCTGATGGTGGTGGTGGTATTGGCCCAAATCTAACCGATAAGTATTGGATTTTAGGTGGTGGTATTAAAAATGTATTTAAAACCGTTTCTGAAGGTGGTAGAAATGGTAAAGGTATGATTTCTTGGAAACAAAGTTTAAAACCTGCTGAAATGGCTCAAGTTTCAAGCTATGTTTTAACGTTTCAAGGGACAACACCTGCTAATCCAAAAGAAGCTGAAGGAGATATTTGGGTGGACGAAAATGCGCCAGCAGAAGATATTCCAACAGAGGCTATAGAGGTTAAAACAGATTCAGTCATATCTATTGAGAATTAAGTTAGGTAACTTAAAAACAAACAAAGGTGGAAAGTCCGGAAAACGAATCGTTTAGAGACACGATTGGCACATTAGATGACCAAGGTAAACGAGCCTGGGTATACCCTAAAAAGCCAAGTGGTCGCTATTATGAATGGCGCAAAATTGTTAGCTATATACTATTAGCTTTCCTATTTGCTGCGCCATTTATAAAAATTAATGGTAACCAATTTTTAATGTTTAACATATTAGAAAGGCGGTTTAATATTTTTGGATTTCCTTTTTGGCCACAAGATTTTTACCTTTTTGTTATTTCCATGTTAATAGGCGTTATTTTTATTGCCTTATTTACTGTTGGTTTTGGTCGCATATTTTGTGGTTGGATTTGCCCACAAACTATTTTCTTGGAAATGGTTTTTAGACGAATTGAATATTGGATTGATGGTGATAGAAACAAACAACGAAAATTAGACAAGCAAGAATGGAATGCTGAAAAAATAAAAAAAAGATTACTTAAATGGTTTATATTTCTGGTTATTTCATTTTTAATTGCTAATATATTTTTAGCATATTTAATTGGTAGCGATAAACTACTACTTTACATTAAAGAAGGGCCAACAGAACATTTAGGAACTTTATTTCCATTGTTAATTTTTACGGCTGTTTTCTATTTTGTTTTTGCCTGGTTTAGAGAACAAGTCTGTATTATTGCCTGTCCTTATGGCCGACTACAAGGTGTTCTTTTAGATAACAAATCGATTGTAGTAGCATACGACCATAAACGTGGAGAATCTGAAAATGGTAGAAAAAAATTCCGAAAAAATGAAGACCGTGAAGCTCTAGGATATGGCGATTGTATAGATTGTTTGCAATGTGTTCATGTTTGTCCTACTGGTATTGACATTAGAAACGGAACGCAACTAGAATGCGTAAACTGTACTGCTTGTATTGATGAATGCGATCATATCATGGAAAGTATAAATCTTCCAAAAGGCTTAATACGCTATGCTAGTGAAGATGAGATTGAGAAAAAAGAAAAATTTAAATTAACACCTCGATTAAAAGGTTATATAGCTGTTTTGGTTATTCTAGTA
>CBFHJN010000228.1:0-4743 GCA_965655805.1 Flavobacteriaceae bacterium | reverse complement strand
GCGGTCAAAACGTGTACCTCATAGATAAAGACAAGAAAAACTTGAATCAAATATTTGAAACCATAAGCAATCAAGGGTATGTCATAGCACAAGAATTTCTTCCCGAAGTGTCAAAAGGAGATGTCAGAATTATTGTAATGAATGGAAAAGTCTTAGAAGAAGATGGTCAAAAAGCGGTCATTCGCCGAATAAACAAAGACGAAAATGAATTTAGAAGTAATTTAGCTTTAGGAGCAAAAGCAGAGAAAGCCCAATACACCGAAGAAATGAAAAAAATTGTAGAAATAACTGCCCCAAAACTCATTAAAGACGGACTGTTTTTTGTGGGTCTCGATGTGGTTAAAGATAAACTGATTGAAATTAATGTTTTAAGTCCTGGTGGTTTGGATTACTGCGAAGACATAGGCTTACCTAACTTCACAACAACAGTCATAAAAGCTATAGAGCGAAAAGTTGAATACAAAAAACACTACAAAAATAAAATTTCCAATAAAGTATTGGCCACAATGACGTAGAAATTAAAACCAATAAAAAATGAAAGAATTGTCAAAATTCCAAAGAATAATAGGCACCTATACCAAAAACAAAAAAGGACCAACATTATTAGTGTCAGCAGCTGTTCACGGTAACGAGCCAAGCGGAGTAGAGGCACTCGAAAACGTTTTTAAAATATTACACGCTAAACAACCAGATATAAACGGAACGTTAATAGGTATTATTGGTAACCAAAGGGCACTGCAAAATAATGTTCGTTTTATAGACGAAGACCTAAACAGAACGTGGACCGAACATAACATCAAAAACAAAATCACTAACAGTAATGAAAAAAAGGAAATGTTTAACATCATTACAATATTGGAGTCACTAAAAAAAGAAAAAAATAACGACTTCTATTTTATTGACTGCCATACCACATCTTCAGAAAGTTTACCCTATATATCTGTGCAAGATGTTGGTAAAAATGATAGTTGGGCACAGCAATTTCCAATTCACATGATTCGTGGTTTTTCAGATATTGTAAAAGGTACCATTGACGGTTATTTTAGTAAACAAAACATGACCGGATTTACCCTGGAAGCTGGACAACATTACAGCAAGGACAGTAAACATTATCATGAAGGTATCATATGGTTGGCTCTCGAGAATATGTGCAATCTAAACTTTAATAACCTCTTTAAAACACCACCTGCAGCTCTCAAAATTAAACAGGATACGCCACCACAAAAAAAACTTGAAATTATTTATCGCTTTGCCTTAAAACATAACGATACATTTAAAATGAAAGCAGGATTTGAAAACTTTCAAAAGATAGAAAAAGGTGAGAACCTTGCCGTATTTAATGGTAAAGAAATCAATAGTGTTTGGGACGCCTATATTTTTATGCCACTGTACCAAGCAAAAGGTAATGACGGTTTTTTTATTGTAAAAGAAGCTAATAATACACCGTAAAAACAATATTTTTAAATAATGGCCATATCATTAATTAAAATATAAATATAATGAAGATCTAAAATTTATAAAATTTAACTTATTAGATTCCTTCGGGTTTCCTTCGGGTTTAAGTCGGGTTTAAGTCGGGTTTAATTCGGGTTTAATTCGGGTTTAATTCGGGTCAGCAAATAAAACCATGCTAAAACAACTTAAAAACCCATCGCATGAGAATCGCGTATTTATAACATTACGGACAAGTATTCAGAATATAACAATTATAAGAATCTATTATAAATCAATAAATCAGTGAGTACTTAAATAATAAGTATAGTGCAAAATAGCTGTTACATAATGACTACCGATATAAGTTTAAAGACGTTATATCTGTAACTATGTAAAATAGAACCTGAAAAAGGTTCTATTCGCTATTCTACTCATAATAACAATTGTTCTATAATTTATATTATGTAAAATAGAATATTCCAGAATTAAGGGATGCGTTTAAACATCCCTCTATTCAAATTCTATATGTCGTTTATTTCAAACTCGCCATGTCTATCACAAAACGGTATTTCACATCGTTGCTAGTAACACGTTCATAAGCGTCGTTAATATCTTGCATATCAATCACCTCTATATCTGAAACAATATTGTGTTCACCACAAAAATCTAACATTTCTTGCGTTTCTTTTATACCACCAATTAAGGATCCAGCAACACGTTTACGGCCCATAACCAAGCCACCACCATGAAATTCCTTCATGTTTTCAATGGCGCCAACCAATACCATGGTAGCATCAATTTTCAATAAACTCAAATACGGATCCATAGCATGACCAACCGGAATGGTATTCAAAATAAAGTCAAAACTATTCGCATGTGCTTTCATAGCGTCCTGATCTTTTGAAATTAATACCTCATGAGCACCTAAACGTTCCGCATCTTCAGCTTTTTCTGGCGAAGTTGTTATCATTACCACATGAGCACCCAGAGCATTAGCAAACTTCACACCCATATGGCCCAAGCCTCCCAAGCCAATAACACCTACCTTATCACCTTTCTTCACCTTCCAATGGCGCAATGGCGACCAGGTTGTAATTCCAGCACATAGTAATGGTGCTGCACCTTTTGGGTCTATATTTTCTGGTACGCGCAGAACAAACTCCTGATCGCAAACAACAGACGTGGAATAGCCTCCGTAAGTTTGTCCGCCCATATGCGGATCAGGACTGTTATACGTAAACGTAGCACCTTTTTCACAAAACTGCTCTAAATCCTGTTCACAGCTGTTACACGTTTGGCAAGAGTCCACCATACAGCCAACACCAACTAATTCGCCTTCTTTAAAATTGGTAACATCTGTTCCAACAGCAGTAACACGTCCAATAATTTCATGGCCAGGTATTACTGGGTAATTGGAGCCTTTCCAATCATTTCGTACGGTATGTATATCCGAATGGCACACACCACAATAGAGTATATCAATGTTAACGTCCGTAGCTTTCAGCTCCCGACGCTCTATATCCATGGGTTCTAAATTAGCTGTAGCACTCTTGGCACCATAAGCTTTTGCAGTTGTATTCATAGTTTTTATTATTTGTTTTAATTATGTTTTCTATTGTGTATAAGGTACACCACAGCAGCAGAATTTAAAAATGAAACCTCCTAAACTTATGTTATTTTTTCATAATCTGTATAGCCTTTTTTACCCGTTGTATAAAAGGTGTCAGAATCCCAATCAGCTAACTCTAAATGCTGTTCAAAGCGTTCTACCAAATCCGGATTAGAAATAAAAGGTTTACCAAAGGCCACTAAATCAGCATCACCACGTTCTAAAACCGCATTACCACTCGCCTGATTAAAATTGGTGTTAATCATCAAAGTACCTTTATAAATGGGTCTGTATCGCTTAGCAATCTGGGTTTCGGCATGTGGCACGTCAGAAACATCATTAAACGGTTCGGATAAATGCACATAGGCTAAATCGTAAGCGTTCAGTGCATCAATTATATAGTCGAACGTTGGAAGCGTGTCTTCATCTACCGTTATACCAAACATGCCATGAGCAGACGGATTAAATCGAACCCCTATCCTATTTTCAGGCATCACAGATTTAATAGCATCCAAGGTTTCAAAGAAAAAACGCGCCCGATTTTCTATACTGCTACCATAGTTGTCCGTTCTGGTATTGGAACACCCACTAAAAAACTGATGAAATAAATACCCATTAGATGAGTGAATTTCCACACCATCAAAGCCAGCTTCCATGGCATTTTTAGCCGCCTGCTTAAAATCTGCAATGGTCTGGTCTATATCTTCTTGGGTCATCGCTTTGGGTGTCACCGTATCTTTAAAACCCGAAGGTGTAAACGATTGCACATGCGGATTAATAGCTGAAGGTGCTACAGGTAGATTTCCATTGTGAAAATCTGGATGCGAAATCCGTCCTACATGCCACAATTGCATAAAAATGGTACCACCTTCATCATGAACGGCTTGGGTAACCTGCTTCCACCCTTCTACTTGTTCTTCGGTATGAATACCTGGTGTATTTACATACCCAACCGCTTGTTCGGACACTTGCGAGCCTTCTGAAATAATTAATCCAGCTGATGCACGTTGCACATAATAGGTGGCTTGTAAATCTTCCGTTGGAGCTTTCCCCGAATTATCCGCACGACTTCGCGTCATAGGTGCCATAACCATGCGGTTTTTTAAAGTAATAGCTGCGTTCAGTTTATAAGGTTCTAATAAGGCTTGCTTTTTAGTCATATGTGTCTTTTGTATTTATTATTGAATAGTTCTGTAAAAATACAAAGCAATCCTCAAAAACACGGTCCATAAACAGATGAAGCCTGTTAAACTTTCCTTAAGATTTTTGAAGGTTATTATACTATTGTAATCCGAACTTTCTTCTTCTTTAAACGGGAATTGTTGGTTTTTTGAACCACATTGTTTGCCTTCTTTTTAGGAACAGCCACAAAGGCACAATCTTGTTTTAATTCAATAATACCCAATTCGTGTTTCTCTAAACCACCTTGTTTAAAAAACAAACCTGCAATATCACCTTTGGATATTTTATCTTTCCGACCACCTGAAATGAATATTGTAACCCAATCCGATTCCAACGTTTTAGGATCTCCTTTTAAATGAACAACTGTATTGGTTTCTATAAAATCCGGTAAATATTCATCAACCCATTGCAGCACGTACGCTGTTCCTTTGGCATGCATTCTAGCGGTTCTACCGTTTCTATGGGTGAATTCTTCAGCTTTTAAGGGTAGTTGGTAGTGAATGATATAGTCTAATTCT
>CBFHJN010000227.1:4497-4753 GCA_965655805.1 Flavobacteriaceae bacterium | reverse complement strand
TATGCTGAGGTTTTTAAGGAACTGGGATTTCCTATTGATTTGGCGCAGCATACTTTTCCTGAAAAGCAGGAAATTCCGCATAAAATCTTAGAAATAAGTGATTCTTCAAAAAAATTGCTGGGAATCGCTCCTTTCGCCCAGCATTCTTCTAAAGTGTATCCATTAGATTTAATGGAAGAAGTCCTAAAAAGGCTGAATCAAAAAAATGATATCCAGGTCTTTCTTTTTGGTGGCGGTGCAGCAGAAACTAAGCAAT
>CBFHJN010000227.1:0-4487 GCA_965655805.1 Flavobacteriaceae bacterium | reverse complement strand
AGCCTGGGACGATCAGTTCGAAAATTGTAAAAGTATCGCCGGTATTTTAAGTTTTAAGGAAGAACTGGCGCTTATATCTAATCTGGATGCTATGCTTTCTATGGATAGCGGGAATGGGCATATGGCAGCGATGTACGGCGTATCTGTAGTAAGCATTTGGGGTGTAACCCATCCTTATGCTGGTTTCACACCTTTTAATCAACCCCTTGAAAATTCTTTATTACCAGATTTAGAACAATTTCCTAAGATCCCTACTTCGATATATGGAAATAAGTATCCTGAAGGTTATGAGAATGCCATAAGAACAATAACACCATCCATGGTGGTAGCCAAGCTGGATGCTGTTTTATAAAATTGAAAATTAAAAGATCAAGATTTAAAATTCAACATTCAGTTTTATGTGGAAGGTCGTATTCAGGCTCATGAAGTGTATACCAATCCACCATTAAATATTAATTTCAGCGCAACAGATTCAATTTTGCACGCGGTTGACACCACATTTAATATTCGTATAAACTCTTCAAAAGATTTTATTTTTAAGGGCATTCCAAAGGATACAAAAATATTAAAAGGAAACACCACACAACATGATGATATTGAAGGTGTCCTATATGACTTTGGTGAAAATGTAGAAACTGGATTTGGAGATATTATTATAACACCTAACATTGGGCAATATGCTACCAAAATTGGCGCTGATATTACCATTAGAATAAAACCTATAAACAGCATAACAAGTGATTACAAGTCCAAACTTCAAATACAGACGAATGAATTATCAAGTGTTATAAAACTGACAATAAATGATCATGTTAAAGAAAAAGGCGTCCTGTTTTTGAACAAGCTTATTGAAAAATACAATGAAGACGTTATTAATGACAAACAAATGGTGGTTGAGGCCACGTCTAACTTTATAAACGATCGTCTAGAAGGTGTGTCACGCGAGCTGGGAATTGTAGATTTAACTGCCGAAGATATTCAGCAAGAAAACAAATTAACCAATTTAGCAACACAGTCTAATATCTTCCTACAAACAGAAAAGGAAAACGAATCGAAAATCACGGAAACCGGTAGGGAAATTCAGTTAATTGATTATATGAAAGATCATTTGGCTAACAATCAAAATCCTAGCGATTTAATGCCACTTAACATTGGTATTGAAGATGGCAATATTGGTCAAGTAGCTAAACGACACAATAGTTTAGTACAAGAACGTGAGCGTATTTTAAAAAATTCTAGTGAAATAAACCCAACTGTTGTTAATTTAACCAATCAAATTAATCAATTAAAGGCCGATCTTTCGCAGAGTTTAAACAGTAAAAGATCAACTAGCCAAATTACGTATAATAGTTTGGTTGCTGAAAACTCCCGAATTAATTCACAAATTTATTCAGCACCTCAAAAAGAACGACAGTTTAAGGATATCAAACGTCAACAGGACATTAAAGAGTCCTTATATTTATATTTGTTACAAAAACGCGAAGAGTCTGCCATAACACATGGCGTATCATCACCTAACGCCAAAATTGTTGATAAAGCATATGCCTCAGGACGTCCTGTATCACCTAAACCTGTAATCATAATTCTAGCCGCCATTATTTTAGGTTTTAGTTTTCCTATTGGCATTATTTACCTAGTAACATTAATGGATACCAAAGTTCACACGGTTCAAGATATTAAGAAAACTATTAATGTTCCATTCATTGGCGATATCCCTAAATCTAATAAGCGTACACAACTTATTAAGCAAATTGATTACTCACCAAAAGCGGAAGCTTTCAGAATGGTGCGCACCAATATTGAGTTTATGCTAAAAGGTGTTGATAAGCATTCAAAAGTTATATTTGTTACATCTACAACCAGTAAAGAAGGAAAATCGCACACATCCATCAATTTAGCGCTATCACTCTCCTATTCAAATAAGAAAGTCCTTTTAGTTGAAACTGATATTCGCGTTCCAAAAGCAACTAATTATTTGAATGTAAAAAATGAAGTCGGCTTAACAAATTATATAAGCGACCCAAGTTTGAGCCTATCTGATGTAACTGCTAAAATGCCAGATAATGATTATCTGGATGTCATTCCTTCAGGTGTAATTCCACCAAATCCTGCAGAGTTATTAATGAGTAGTCGCATGCAAGAATTATTTGATACGGTTGACACGCAATATGATTATATAGTTGTAGACACTGCTGCTGTTGGTTTAGTAACCGACACTCTATTAATAAGCCAACATGCTGACTTATTTATTTATGTTGTGCGCGCTAATTATCTTGACAAAAGACGATTACAGATTGCCGAAACTATGTACCAAGAAAAACGGTTACCGAATATGACCATCCTTTTAAATGGAGTTGATCATAAAAAAGCAAACGGTTATGGTTATGGCTACGGTAAGAATCCGAATAAGAAAAAATGGTGGCAACGTAAAAAGTAAATCTTTTAAACTGCTTTTCTTCTGGCTTTTTCTTTTTTAATTAGCATCAACTCACGTCCTGTTTGTCCAGCTACAGATGTGTTTTCTTCAGCACGCCTAATCAAATACGGCATCACATCTTTAACAGGTCCAAATGGTACGTATTTAGCAACATTATAACCTTTATCAGCTAAATTAAAACTAATGTTATCACTCATGCCATATAATTGTCCAAACCACACACGATTATCAGTAATATTAATACCTTGTTTACGCATTAAATCCATGACCATATAACTACTGACTTCGTTGTGCGTGCCAACAAAAATTGAAATATCTGATATATTGTCTAAAATGTATTGTGCAGAGGCATTAAAATTTTCGTCTGTTGCTAATTTGCTCTCACAAATAGGTGTCGGATAATCATGTTCTAAAGCACGTTCATGCTCTTTTTCCATATACGCACCACGAACAATTTTATAACCCAGATAAAAACCTTCTTTTTTGGCGAGTTCATGTTGAGCTTTTAGAAAATCCATTCGGTCGTGGCGATACATTTGTAAGGTGTTATAAACAATGGTAACATCTTTATTATACTTCCGCATCATATCAGTTACCAAGTTATCCACAGCATCCTGAATCCAGCTTTCTTCAGCGTCAATTAAAATTTCTACGTCTTTTTCTTTTCCTAATTTACAAACAGCATCGTAGCGTGCTACCACTCGATTCCACTCTTCCTGTTCTGTTTCCGTTAAACTCTTCCCTTCACTAATCTTTTGATATAAGGCAAACCTTCCAAAACCTGAAGGCTTAAAAACAGCTATAGGCATGGCTTTTCTATCATCTGAAAAACGAATAATTTTTAAGGTTTTTTCCATGGCACCATCAAAATGCGCTTCCGTTTCTTTACCCTCAACCGAATAGTCTAAAACGGAACTCACACCTTTGGTAAACATATCATCAATAACTGGCAAGCAATCTTCTTCGTTAACACCACCACAAAAATGATCAAAAACAGTAGCACGAATAATACCTTCAACAGGCAAATGTGCTTTTAAAGCAAAATGAGTGAGTGCTGTTCCTACTTTTACTAAAGTCTCATTTGATATCATATTAAATAAAAAGTGTGCACGATTCAACTCTTTATTGCTCTTTAGTTGAAAAGCAATTTCAGTATTATCAAATATTTTCAAGTCGTTCATATCTGTCTAAAATTATACAAAGATAATTATCATTCAGGTACTTTTTTACAAAAAAGACCTTATTTTTACCTTTTATATTTTCGATTTATCCTTATGAAAACCATACAAACAGAAACCTATTCAATTCACTTTAATTCAAATTGTTACACAGCTTTAAACAACCATTTAAAGGAGACTAATTATTCCATAATCTTCATTCTGGTTGACGAGAATACGCATAATTTTTGTTTACCTAGGTTTTTAGAACAGGTAGAAACGTCTTGTATCATTGAAATTATTGAAATTGAATCTGGAGAAGCGCATAAAACAATAGAAACCTGCGTTGGTGTTTGGAACGTGCTTTCAGAATTAGGAGCAGATCGTAAAAGCCTGATAATCAATTTAGGTGGTGGTGTTGTTACCGATTTAGGTGGTTTCGTGGCTTCTACATTTAAACGTGGAGTTAATTATATAAATGTTCCAACGTCTTTATTAGCTATGGTTGATGCTTCTGTAGGCGGAAAAACAGGTGTAGATTTAGGTCATTTAAAAAATCAGATTGGCGTAATTAATTCAGGCGAAATGGTATTAATTGATACCAGTTTTTTAAAAACCTTACCTAAAAACCAAATGCGTTCCGGTTTAGCCGAAATGCTGAAACATGGTTTAATATATAGCCGTGATTATTGGAATAAATTTACAACAACAGACACTCTAGATTACGAACAATTAATTTACGAATCAGTTGTTATAAAAAACCAAATAGTTACGCAAGATCCATTAGAAGAAAATTTAAGAAAAACCTTAAATTATGGACATACACTTGGTCATGCTATTGAATCGTACTTTTTAAGTCACCCAGAAAAAGAAGCACTACTACATGGTGAAGC
>CBFHJN010000226.1:0-4761 GCA_965655805.1 Flavobacteriaceae bacterium | reverse complement strand
ATTAATGATATAATCTTTGATAAGGTTAACATATGGATACATAATAACATCCTCTTTAAAAGCAGGAACTAATTTACGGATGGCATCATACATTTTTCTGGTTTTTGATGACATATGGTCTTGAACTTCAAGATATTCAATAGCTTGTACTATGGTAATAAGTTCAATAGCAACCACTTCAAAGGCATTTTCAATGACTTTTTTGGTGATTAATGCTGAATTGGTTCCCATACTAACAATATCCTGATTATCATTATTATTTGGAATACTATGTACATACATCGGATTCGATAGCATTTGATTTTCAGCTGTCGTGGATGTTGCGGTAAACTGCACACCTTGCATACCAAAGTTTAAACCTAGTTTTCCTAAATTGACAAATGGAGGAAGCATATCATTTAATCTAGCATTTAATAAGTAATTTAATTGGCGCTCTGATAACATACTCATTTTTGCCACCACAATTTTTAGCTTATCCATTTCTAAAGATACATAATCACCATGGAAATTTCCACCATGAAAAACATGCTTTTTGGCGACATCCACAATAGGGTTATCGTTTGCTGAATTGACTTCTTCTATTAAAATAGTTTCAACTGAATTAAGCGTATCTAAAACTGGGCCTAAAATTTGTGGTACACAACGCAGTGAATAATATTCCTGAACTTTTTCTTTAAAGACTGAAACATCTTCATTTTTACTGTATAAATGATGCTCTCGTTTTCTGGTTAGCTTGCTGTCTTTTAAATGCTCGCGCATGCTTTCAGCAATTTGCCGTTGACCAACGTGACGTTTAGAATGGTTTAATTCAAATGATAAATGATCATCGTATGCTTTTACAATTTCATTTATGGCAGCAGAACTACCTGTCATCCATCCCAATAACTGACGTGAGTAAATGGTGTTTACAATGCCAATTCCCGTCATAACAGACGTACCGTTCATTAAAGCCAAACCTTCACGTAATTCAACAGAAATTGGTTTTAAATTTTCAGTTTTAAAAATAGCTTCTGTGTTTTTGCGTTCGCCTTTATAAAACACTTCACCTTCACCAATTAAAACGAGTGCTAAATGTGCTAGCTGTACCAAATCGCCACTAGCACCAACTCCTCCATGCTCATATATTAACGGTGTAATATTGCGGTTTATAAGCTCTGCCATGAGTTTAATAACGGAAACATGGACACCAGAATGACCTAATGATAAGGTGTTTAATCTGGCAAGCATAGCGGCTTTTACATACATAGGTGCTATTGGCTGCCCAGTACCTGATGCATGGCTACGAATTAAATTGTATTGCAGTTGAATACGTTCCGAATCTTCAATTTTATATTGTGCCATGGGTCCAAAACCCGTATTGACACCATAGATGACTTTGTTTTCGGAAAATTCTTTTAAAAATGTGAAGCTTTTTTCAACCGTTTCAATGACAGCGTCGTCTATTTGAATAGGCTCATTTTTAAAAATCACTTTATAAAAATCGTCTATTTCTAATTTTCCTTTAAATTTAAGCATCTATGATATATTGTTTTTTTTCAATAAGTTTGTATGAATAACTAGCACTAAAGTAGTTATTTGGAATGCAAATTTAAAATAATTAATGAATTAATACTACTATGGGAACAAGTGATATGAAAGTAGACGTTTTGGTTATTGGTGCTGGTCCATCAGGATGTGTGTCTTCTGCGTATTTGCATCAGCAAGGATTGCATGTGAAGGTAGTAGAAAAAACCACGTTTCCACGGTTTGTAATTGGTGAAAGTTTATTACCAAGATGTATGGATCATTTTGAGGAGGTTGGCCTGTTAGACGCTTTAAAATCAGCTAATTTTGAAATCAAACGTGGTGCCAGATTTATGCGTGATGATGTAGTTTGTAATTTTGATTTTAGTGAAAAGCATACCGAAGGTTGGGAATGGACTTGGCAAGTGCCTCGTGCTGATTTTGATTCCATTTTAGCGAATGAAGTTGAAAAAATGGGTGTTGATATTTCTTTTGAACATGAAGTAGTGGCTGTAGAAATTACCGAAAATGGGACATCAACAACAACCATTCATGATGCTGATGGGAACTCTTACAACGTTGAAGCTAAATTTATTGTAGATTCTAGTGGTTATGGTCGTGTTTTACCGCGATTATTAGATTTAGATAACCCTTCTAGTATTCCAGAACATTCATCTATTTTTGGTCATGTTCATGATGTAAATAGGCCAGAGGGTGAGGAAGGGACTTTAATTACCTTTGATGTTTTGGACAAAGATACCTGGTTTTGGGTTATTCCATTTTCTAATGGAAATACAAGTCTAGGTTTTGTTGGAAAAAATGAATTTATAGATTCTTTTGAGGGTGATACATCCGAGCGCTTAACAACTATGTTTAAGCAGTCAGACTATTATTATAACCGATTTAAAGATGCACCTTTATTATTTGAACCAAAAAGTATCCGAAATTATTCTAAAGCGGTTACCAAGTTTTATGGGAACGGTTTTGTACTAACTGGTAATAGTGCAGAATTTTTAGATCCTGTATTTTCTTCTGGTGTTACTTTTGCAACGGAATCGGCTTTAAAATCGGCTAAATTAATTACTAAACAATTACAAGGTGAAACGGTTGATTGGGAAGAAGATTATTCTAATTATATTAAATCAGGAGTAGACGTTTTTGCAACCTATGTGAAAGAATGGTATACAGGAAATTTACAAACCTTATTTTTCCATAGACCTGAAAACCCTGAAGTAAAACGCCAGATTTGTGCTGTTCTGGCAGGTTATGTTTGGGATGAATCCAATCCGTTTGTTAAGAAACACAACCGAATTGTAAAAACATTAGCCCATTTAATTAATATGGAAAATGAAAAAAGCGCTTCTGTTTAGAAGCGCTTTTTTAGTTCAAATTAAGTCGGTATTACTTTGTGCCTTTATACATGTGCTTGGTTAAAGCTCTTGCGAAAATAATATAGCCATCAGCTATTCGCTGGCCAGAATTAAAATCATAACCACCATTTCCTTGACCTTCAATTTTAGTGTAATCTACAGAGAAAATAATGTTCTCTGGACTGTCATTTTTGAAAACACTTAAAGTAATTTCTAATTTAGAGTTTTTTCTAACAACGCCTACATTATAACCTGGATAAATAAATGTCGTGTGGATTTTCATAGTATATTCAGCACTTGCTAAATCTCTATCTACTTTTACTAAATTATCTTTATAACGGTCGTTGAATGTTTCAATAAAACGAGGCTCGTAAAACTCTTCTCTATCAGAAAACCAAGATTTTTTAAAATCTTCACCTGAACCGGGTTCTTTTTCGTCCCTTTTGTCCATTTTGTCTTTTAAAAAGTCTTCTTCTGAATCGAATTTAGGAATTTCTAAATTAGAATAATCAAAAACCAAGTTATACTCGGTAATGCCTTTTAAATCTGACCAATCGCCTTTTGTTACCTTGGCTTTTTGTGCTAAAATGGTTGTTGACACCATTAATACTGCAAATACTAAAATGTTTTTCATGTTGTTTTAAGATATTGTTTATGAGGCTAAAGTAACAAAACTCCAACATATAAAACATACGATAAATTACGTATATTCATTAAAAAAAATTAGGAGGTAAGACCTAAAACTAATTAACTGCGTTTTCCGTTAAATTGGTAAGCATATCTTTTGTAATATCATCTAAAGAAAACTGATGTTTCCAGTTCCAATCCTTCCGAGCATTGGTATCATCAATACTATTTGGCCAAGAGTCGGCAATATCTTGACGGAAATCTGGATTGTATGCAATTGTAAACTTTTTTAAATGCTTTTTAATAGAAGCCACCATGTCTTTAGGTGTAAAACTAATTGCAGATAAATTGTAAGAAGAACGAATTTTAATAGCTTCAACAGGCGCCTCCATAATTTGTACGGTAGCCTTTATAGCGTCGTCCATGTACATCATGGGAAGTTCTGTGTTTTCATTTAAAAAACAATCATAATGATTATCTGCAAGGGCTTTATGGTAAATATCTACGGCATAATCTGTAGTGCCACCTCCTGGTAAGGTTTTCCAACTAATAATGCCAGGATACCTGATGCTTCTTACATCTACACCATATTTATTGAAGTAATATTCGCACCAACGTTCACCAACTTGTTTGGTAATGCCATAAACCGTTGATGGTTCCATTACCGTGTATTGTGGTGTTTCTTTTTTAGGCGTAGTGGGACCGAATACAGCAATACTAGATGGCCAAAAAACTTTTTTAATTTGCCCATTTTTAGCTAAATCTAAAACATTAAAGAGTGTACTCATGTTTAAATCCCACGCTTTCATTGGAAACTTCTCCCCAGTTGCGCTCAACATGGCAGCCATTAAGTAAACAGTGTTTATTTTGTATTTTTCAATACATACTTTTAAGCTTGTTGCATCTTGAGCATCTAAAATTTCAAAAAGTCCTGAATTAACAATATCTAAATTACCATAGCTTATATCACTTGCAATAACCTGATCATCACCATGAATTTCACGTAATTTATAAGTTAATTCTGAACCAATTTGGCCACACGCGCCAATAATTAAAATTTTAGATTTCATGAAACTGTTTTTTAAAAAATCACTCAAAAATAACAAGAAATTACAGATGAAATGATAAATTTAACTTAAAATAATGCCTGTAAAATAAAGTATTATTATAATTGAGGGCTAAAAGCCACGAATACAATATATTTGTAATTCGATTTACAAAATTTATGAAAAATATCTTTTTAATACTTGTTTTGTGCCTG
>CBFHJN010000225.1:0-4798 GCA_965655805.1 Flavobacteriaceae bacterium | reverse complement strand
GATGCCAACAACCCATTTCGGTTAAGTGCTGTGGTGGCTTATTATGCGGTTTTATCTTTACCTGGGCTTTTGGTAATTATTATAAATTTGGTGGGCTATTTTTGGGGTGTAGAAATTGTTCAAGGACAATTAACCAATGAAATTTCAAATGCTTTAGGTCGAGATGCTGCCGATTCTATTCAAACTATGATGATTGAAACCCAGAATTCTGAAAAAAGTACTTGGGCCACTATTTTAGGAATAGGAACGCTTATTTTTGGTGCAACTGGTGTATTCTATCATTTGCAGTTATCCATCAATCAAATTTGGAAAATAAATTCAGAAAATAATATGACGTTTGTAAAAATGCTATGGGATCGTGCTAGAAGTTTTGCCTTTATTTTGGCGATGGGTTTTTTGCTTCTAATAAGTTTTTTAATTACAGCTGCCATTACAGCATTGAATGATTATATCCGCAGTTTACTACCCGATCTTATAGTATATATTGCTTTTATTTTAGATTTTTTAGTCTCGATTGGTATCATAACCCTCTTATTTGCATTAATATTTAAATTTTTGCCAGATGCAAAAATTAAATGGAAAACTGTTTGGATTGGCGCTATAATTACATCAGTTTTATTTGTTCTTGGTAAGTTTTTATTAGGTTTATATTTCGGTCAAGCAGATCCAGGTTCTACCTATGGTGCAGCTGGAACCATTGTGCTAATATTGCTTTGGGTGTCTTATTCCTGTTTGATCTTGTTTTTTGGAGCACAATTTACATGGGTTTATGCAGAACGCTATGGTTTGGGCATACAGGCAAGCTCTAAATCTTCGGCAGATGATAATAATGTAGTTCCAGAATAATTAGATTTTGAGAAAGGATAAAAAAAACATCCCTAAAAATCTTTTAGGGATGTTTTTTGTAGTAATACTGTAACGCTATTTCTGAACGTCACATACTTAATAAATGGCGTTTACCACTCTTTTATTTCTTTTTCAATATCTTCTCTAGTTTTACCGGTTTTTTCTTGAAGTTTTCCGACCATTTCGTCAAATTTTCCTTCGCTATAGGTAACATCATCATCTGTAAGTTCACCATATTTTTGTTTAAACTCACCTTTTACTTGCTTCCATTTTCCTTCTAATTGATCTTTATTCATAATTTTAAATTTTAAATTAATATTTGTCTAATACTGGCAAAGTACGATTAGACTTTCTATTTTTTGAATGCTAAAAAATAAAAAGTTGCCCTAATAAATTTTAACATACAACTGGCTATCACAGTCATTTTTTTTTGGATTGTGTTAATTCCGTTCCATTAAAACGTGCATCTTTGGTAGGAACTAATTTGTAAATAGAACATATATAAATCTTAATTATCAACTTATGGACATACCAAGTATTAAAAACGAAGATCAGTACGAAGCTTTACGCGAAAAAGGGTATAGTAAAGAAAAATCAGCCCGAATAGCCAACACGCCAAATTCAGGTAAAAAAGGAGGGGAAGCCAAACGTTATGAAGAGTGGACCAAGGATGATCTTTATAATCAAGCTAAAAATGTGGGAATAGATGGTCGATCAAAAATGAACAAATCTGAATTAATTCATGCCTTACGAAATAATTAAAACCTATATTTATATCTGTATTAAATTTGTTTAACCACATGAACATTATTCAACCTAAAGTAATTCGGCAGTTATTTTTGCTGATACTAATTCTATTCGTATCCCTATTAATTTTTAGAGAAATGTTGCCTTATTTTTCTGGGGTTTTAGGCGCTATTACCATTTACGTTTTGCTACGAAAAACCATGACAAAATTGGTAAAACGTGGCTGGAATCCAAATTTGGCAGCTGTAGCGTTAATGCTTATGTCGTTTTTTGCTATTTTATTACCTGTTACAGGTGCTGCATTAATGTTAGGTAATAAAATTAGTAAAGCGGTTGAAAATTCGGAACGGGTTACTGAAATTGTAAAAAATCAACTCGCTGAAATTGAAGGCAAATTTGGTTATGATTTAGCATCTCAAATTGATGTGTCTTCTATTTCAGGTTGGTTATCAAATAATCTACAAAGTTTTGCAGGCGGAACTTTCAATACCGTAATTGCTATTTCCATTATGTATTTTATGCTTTTCTACATGCTTACCAATCGGAAACAATTACGCGAGTCGCTTATGGAATACATTCCAATCAATCGCGATAATTTAAAAATTGTAGGTACTGAAATGCATGCTATGGTTCGTGCCAATGCGCTTGGTATTCCTTTGGTAGCAATTGCTCAAGGTGTAGTTGCCTTAATTGGCTTTTTGATTTTTGGTATAGAAGCACCATTTTTTTGGGCCGTAATTGTAACTATTGGCTCTATGGTGCCATTTGTAGGAAATATGCTAGGAACCATTCCCGTATTTATTTTAACTATGGCAAATGGAAATACGTTTGAAGCATGGGGAATTCTTTTATATGGTATTGTGATTGTAGGATCAACCGATAACTTAATTCGTTTATTTGTGCTTCAAAAGTTAGATGATGTTCATCCTTTAATTACCTTAATAGGTGTTATTATTGGTATCCCCTTATTTGGATTTATTGGGTTGATTTTTGGACCACTATTAGTAAGTTTAGCATTGGTAATTATTCGTATTTACAAAAAGGAATATGCTAGTGATAAAGAAGTTTCAGTTTAAAATCTGTAAAGAACCTGTAAACTACCAAAGGAGTGGTTTTTAGTTCTATCAAATTCACCCGTATTAAAATGCATGGAAAAAGTTGCTGCAAATCGATGAAATGAATACTGCACACCAGCATGCGATGTAAAAATATAATGGTTAATCTGTGTTTTGGGTTTTGTTAAATTGGTGTTGAAAATATTGCCCTGAATGGTGGCATTATACAATGATAATTTCATTCCTACACCATAATCAAAAAACCATTCTGCGTGTTTATGAGTGGAAAATAAACCGTTTTTTGTGCCAACCGAAGCATTTATTTTATTTAGTTTCCCGAATCTGAAATTTATTTTTGGCCATATATATGTATGAATATTTCCTAATGATCCATCAACAGACGCATAGGTATCTAAAAAACCTATACTATATATTTCATGCGCAAAGGATGCTGTAAAATTTAATCCAAATTGATTAGGAATTTGGTCGCTCCAATCAACAGTTTCATCGCCACTAATATGTTCATGAAAATAATTTTGTATCGTCCCAACCTGTGATGCCTCACCTAAAACACCTATTTCTAATCCGAATCGAAAATACGATTTATCAAAAATATAGTTGATTTTAAATTCACCATAACTCCAGCCAGCATAAGGTCTTTCAATAACTTCGTCATCTTTGGTGCCATCGTTAAGATAGTTTGGTGTGTAAGCTTCAATGTTTATACCTGCAATAAGTGAATGACCTATTTTATTTTTAAACAACAAACCTAGTCGGTTTTTTTCAGAGGACGTCCATCTATATCTAGCACTAATTCCGTACGAGTAATTTCTATCTGATGTATTATAAAATACAAAAAAATCGTTGTCTGTAACAAGTTCTAATTCATTATTAAATGTATTTGTTTCTTGCGCTAACAGCTGAAAACTTAAAAATAAGAATAGTGTAAATAATAGGTGTTTGATCATTAAAATTTTTGTTTAAATGCAAAATTAATCCTGTTCCACTTCTGCTTTAGTTGTTTTAAATAATATTATTAACTCATATGCATAATCTGATATTTCTTTTATAGAATCAAAGTTTTTGGGGATACCGTTAACCAAAAATAGGGTTTTACGGTAATTTGCATTTGAAATGAAAATAGAATAAAATAAAAAAGGAAATTATGAAGATTGGAGTAATAGGAAGCGGAAATATAGGTGGAAATTTAGGAAAACATTGGGCAAAAGCAGGACACGAGGTTTTGTTTAGCTCTAGACATCCGGAACAACTAAACTCTTTAGTTAATGAAACGGAAGGAAATGCCAAGGCCGTTAGTGTTACGGATGCTTTTGAAGCAAATGCAGATGTGTATTTATTGGCAACACCTTTTGAAGCTATAGATACAATATCCGAATTATACGCAGGTGAGTATGGTAATAAAATAATTATTGATGCTACCAACCCATATCCTGAACGCGACGGCGAAATGGCACAAGATGTTCGTGATGCTAATTATAATGCAACTGAATATACCGCAACAAAATTTAATACAGCAAAAACAGCTAAAGCATTCAATACGATAAAAGCAGAAGATTTAAAAGCAAAGGCGTTTAGAGAAACAGATAAAATGGCAATTCCTTATGCAGCTCAAGATGAAGAAAGTAAATCAATTGTCAGACAATTAATTCAAGATATTGGGTTTGACCCACTATATGTTGGAAGTTTGAGCGATACCGATATTATGGATCCGGATCAAGCCATTTATGGAAACTCCTTAACACGTGAAGATTTACAACATTTAGTAAATGCTACGCGAACAGCATAAAAAAACTAACATATTTAGATTAGGAGGCGTTTTATCGCCTCTTTTTTTTGCCACAAATAAGTATTAGAAATTTATGGCGTTATATGCGTTTTTACCTTCATAAAAAATCTGAACACCAGCTCAATAACAATTTATCAAAATTAAGGTTATTTATTTCATAATATTCTTATATCTTTATTTATTAAATTCGGGTTATAGTTCATGACGCTTTTTGTAAAATATGATTTTGATTTAGTCTGTAAAACCGTTCTAAAAGAACAATTAGATGCATTGGATATTTTTTATGTAATTACCAATTTAGGTGAAGTGGAAATTCGTTCTAATTTAAGCACAGAAAAACGTG
>CBFHJN010000224.1:0-4806 GCA_965655805.1 Flavobacteriaceae bacterium | reverse complement strand
AAACCGTTTTAATAGCGTCATCTTCATCAATTTGAAAATATGCAATTGGTGGTTTGCTAATTTTTGGTTGAAATAATTCCGGATCTAAAGTACCTTCTGTATCCGTTACTTGTTGTTTAAGGGTGTTGTCTTCTCGTTGGTTTTTATTAACCGAAATATCTTCAGATTCAACTTCTATGGACTTAATGTAATCCAAATGCTTCTTAATATGCTCCGATATTTCATTTTGCAAGAACGCTTCGGATGTAATAAAATCGAACAGAATACTCCTGTCTGTTGTGTGTGCAGCCGCAATTTTTAGTTGATTATTATATGTAACGCTCGCTTTGTTCTTCAAGCCTTTTAAATAGGTGGCACGAGCCGATTGAAAATAGGGAAACTGCTCCAAAATCACTTTTAATTCTGAAGTTTGTTCAGTAGAAATGTGTTGTGGTTCTTGAATTATTTTAGAAAACTCGGCAGCTGTTATCATATTACCATTTTGCTAATGTTGCATTAAAAATATCCTGTGTTAAGCGTTCAAATATTTCTGCTAAAGCGGTATCCTTTTGAGCGCCTGTAAGTAAGGCTGCTCCTTCATAATCATAAAAGAAAGAGAAACGTTGCTCTAAATTATCTTCCTCGTTTTTTAAATTATAAAAACGCACATTTACTGTAACATTCAATCGGTTTTGAGCTGCTGTATTGTTTGCTGTTGCTGTAGTAGGCGAAATACGATATTCTGTAATTTCACCTTCGTAAACCAAATCACCACTTGATTTGACTAAATCTAAATTAGTTTGATTGATTAATAAATCGGTTAAAGCATTTGTAAAATCTCGATCTAAACCAGGTTCTACTAAAATGGCATTATTTTGAAAATAATTAACCTGAAATGTTTTTACATCAGAAGCAATAGAAGCGCCTGTAAAAGAGTAGGCACCGCAACCCAAAACGGTTATTAAAACGATTGCTGATAAAGCTATTTTTATGAATTTCATATTACAAATCGAATTGTTTAATTTTTCTGTATAAAGTCCGTTCGCTGATGCCTAATTCGGCTGCAGCTAATTTACGTTTTCCATGATGACGTTCTAATGATTTTCTAATCAATTCTAATTCTTTGTCATGTAAGGATAGTGTTTCTTCTTCTTCAATTTCTTCAGCAAAATGATACTTATCCGATGTGTTTTCAATGGTGTCCTCTATATTATCTGAATTCGATTTTTCAGGAATGGAAAGCACTTCTAAATCTTCGTAAGCTTCTTGGGTGTCTTCATCTACTTGCCCGTAAATTTTATCAATTAAGCCTTCGTTTTTCTTCTGAACCTCTGATGCGTTTCCGGTTTTCATGAGTTCCATGGTGAGTTTTTTCAAGTCGTTTAAATCGCTCTTCATATCAAAAAGCACTTTATACAAAATTTCACGCTCGTTGCTGAAGTCGCTTTCCGATTTGGTGTTGTTGATTACAGCAGGAAGTTGATTGCTTTCGCTTGGTAAATAGTGACGTAATGTATCTGCAGAAATTTCTCTTTTCTGCTCTAAAACAGAAATTTGTTCGGCCACATTGCGCAACTGTCTAATATTTCCACTCCAGCGAAATTTTAATAAAATATTTACCGCTTCATCTGATAATTTGATAGTTGGCATTTTATATTTTAAGGCAAAATCACTGGCAAACTTTCTGAATAGTAAATGAATATCTTCTTTTCGCGTTCGCAAAGGAGGTAAGTTGATTTCAACCGTACTCAAACGGTAGTATAAGTCTTCACGAAACTTTTCTTTTTTAATAGCGTCAAACATATTCACGTTGGTTGCAGCTACAATACGCACATTGGTTTTTTGTACTTTACTGGAGCCTACTTTTATAAACTCGCCATTTTCCAAAACACGTAACAAACGCACTTGAGTAGTTAGTGGTAATTCACCAACTTCATCCAAGAAAATGGTACCACCATCAGCTACTTCAAAATAACCACTTCTGGTTGCAGTTGCGCCAGTAAAAGCACCCTTTTCATGACCAAAAAGTTCAGAGTCAATGGTGCCTTCTGGAATAGCGCCACAGTTTACGGCAATATATTTGCCGTGTTTTCTATGTGACAGCGAATGAATAATTTTTGGAATGCTTTCCTTTCCTACACCAGATTCACCAGTTACTAATACTGAAATATCCGTAGGTGCTACTTGAATAGCTTTTTCTATAGCACGATTTAATGTTGGATCGTTTCCAATAATTCCGAAACGTTGTTTGGTTGCTTGTACTGATTCCATATCTTAATTTCCTGCGAAACCAGGAATATATCATTGGTTAATATTTTACGCCGAATACCCAACCGCTTTACCAATTAGTGTAGCTGTGGTGCAATCGTTTATTTTTACATTTACAAATTCGCCTACTTTATAATGTTCCTTTGGAAATACGACTACCGTATTTTGTGACGTTCTTCCGGACCATTGCAAGTCTGATTTTTTCGATTCTTTCTCAATCAGAACCTCGCGAATCTGTCCTAAATTTGCTTGGGTTTTAATATGGCCATGCGCACGTTGCACATCTATTATTTCTTGTAATCGACGTTTTTTAGTGGCTTCAGGAACATCATCTTGCATATTCCGGCCAGCCATCGTTCCTGGTCGTTCAGAATAGGCATACATAAATCCAAAATCATATTTTACAAATTCCATTAAAGTCAACGTATCTTGATGATCGGCTTCCGTTTCTGTTGGAAAACCAGCAATTAAATCCTGACTAATGGCGCATTCGGGAAGAATTTTTCGAATATTCGTTATCAATTCCATATACGCTTCACGCGTATGCAGTCGATTCATTTCTTTTAAAATGCGGTTGCTTCCACTTTGAACTGGTAAGTGAATATGCTTACATATATTTTTGTACTTCGCCATGGTTTTAACCACATCTAAAGTCATATCCTGCGGATTAGAAGTTGAAAAGCGAATGCGCATATTGGGTTGCGCTTCCGCACAAAGTTCCAACAGTTTGCAAAAATTAGTTGCTGTTGCTTTTTGCATGTCGCTGGCTTTATCAAAATCTTTTTTAAGGCCTCCACCATACCATAAGTAGCTATCTACATTCTGACCTAAAAGCGTGATTTCTTTGTAACCTTTATTCCATAAATCATTCACTTCTTCCAAAATACTTTGTGGATCACGACTACGTTCACGACCGCGAGTAAACGGCACAACACAGAAGGTGCACATATTGTCGCATCCTCGTGTAATGGAAACAAAGGCGGTAATGCCATTGCTGTCTAACCGAACAGGTGATACATCTCCATAGGTCTCTTCTTTTGATAGTACAACGTTTATCGCATCGCGTCCAGCTTCTACTTCCGAAATTAAGTTTGGTAAATCTTTATAGGCATCTGGACCAACAACGAGATCCACGATTTTCTCTTCTTCTAAAAATTTGCTCTTTAAACGTTCAGCCATACAACCCAAAACACCCACTTTCATTTTCGGGTTTATTCTTTTCACGGCATTATATTTTTCCAAACGTTTACGAACCGTCTGTTCTGCTTTGTCACGAATTGAGCAGGTGTTTACTAACACTAAATCTGCTTCTTCCAATTTATTAGTGGTATTGAAGCCGTCATTTGCTAAAATAGAAGCTACTATTTCACTATCGCTAAAGTTCATAGCACAACCGTAACTTTCAATAAAAAGTTTTCTAGTATTGCTTTCTTTGGCTTCTAAAGTAAGGGTTTCACCTTGTTTGGTTTCGTCTATAATCTTCTCCATAAATGCGTCTGAAATGAGGTTCAGTCAATAAGTATGCAAAGTTACAATTATTTTTCACACTGTGACAAAGTGTCATATAATATTAAATAATTTTGCGCATCCTATTTAATTAGACGTAATTTGATATCAATCATTAACTAAACTAACCTCCTATGAATACCATGAATTCTATTTTAGAAAAAATCCGGAATGCACCCATGTTAGATTTTGGAACTATTTTTAGCGATGCCATTGAATTGTTTAAGAAAACATGGCTTCAAGGCTTTTTGTTGCAAATCTTTACTTTTATAATAGTATTACCTTTTATACTACTTCTTTATTTACCGCTAATTGGAATAATTATTTCGTCGGCAACAACAGGCGATCAAAATCCAGAAGCAATACAAGCTTATTTTGCAGGATTAGGTATCATGTATATCTTGTTTTTTGTAGCAGGAATTTTAGTGTTGACCGTTGTTTCTATGGCATTAAATGCGGGTTTTTTCCGAATTATGAAACGATTAGATTATAACGAAGCAATTACAACATCCGATTTTTTCTACTTTCTAAAAGGAAAATATTTTGGAAAACTACTCATACTTATGTTCGCATCCTTATTTATAAGCTTAATAGCTGTTATGCTTTGTGTATTCCCAATTTTCTATGTTATGGTGCCTGTGTCTTTCTTTACAGTTATTTTTGCCTTTAATCCGGAATTATCGACTGGCGATATTATTTCAGCAAGTTTTAAATTAGGAAATAAAAAATGGTTATTAGTGTTTGGTTTAACCCTAGTGGCTTCGTTTTTATCTCAAATTGTAGGAATGCTTTTATGCGGAATTGGTATTTTAATTACAGCGCCTTTTGTGTATCACCCTATTTATTTAGTGTATAAAAACGTGGTTGGATTTGGGGAACCTGAACCGACCAATCATATTGTTGAATAATTTTTTAATAAAATATTAAGGCGATTAAAACCTGTATTTAATTTTGTTTAAATACAGGTTTTTTAATGTTAGTATGGTTAAATTAGGCATAGGAATTTTTAAAAATTAGGTACATGTACTTTTTTTCATATACATTTGTAGCCTT
>CBFHJN010000223.1:0-4810 GCA_965655805.1 Flavobacteriaceae bacterium | reverse complement strand
TTACTTATATCTATAACAGTGTTTGCTCAAGATCCAATACTTCAAAAAAATGATTACGCACTAGATGAACAAGCAAAGGCGTTAACCCAAGAATATAGCCGAGAATTAGCACTTAATGGTGAGCAAATAGGAATATTTGAAAACAAAGTGGAAGAATTTCTAATCCGAGCGGAAAAAATTGAAAAACAATACAAGGGTCGTGAAAAATTAGAAATGCTATATTCTTTACAAACACGAGAAATAGCTGAAATGGATAATGTTTTAACTCCTATACAGCTAGAATTGTACAAAAAAATAAGACCGCGAATTCAACCATTAGACCAATTAGAGGGAAGTGGAGAAAATTCTAATAGAAAATAAACGTGTTGTTCGCATCATTTTACAACAATTAAATTGTCATTTACCGATAGAATTGTACGTTAATATGATGACCAAACCTTTTAACGTAAATTTATTACGTTCATAAGATTTTTTATGTTAGACCTGTGATACTTACTTAATTTTGAAGTAATTATCAATTTAATTCTCATGAAAAATCTACTCTTTTTTATTCTACTCATAGGTGCTTCCTACATTTCAGTTGGACAACATTCTATAAAAAAATCGCATTATTGTGAAGAGGTTGCCAAACATTTAAAAAACCAGAATCCCTTTAATCAATTTGATGAAGCATCCTTAAAAAGCGTTGATTCCATAGTTGGTTTTGATTTACAAGCCAATAAAATTAAAATTTCAGGAACGGTATTTTTAGCCGATGGTATCACACCAGCACCAAATGTGATCATCTATATGCAACAAGCGGATACTAATGGTGAATACAACATGGTTACGGATAATCAATTTAAATATGTTGAAAACAGACTTTGGGTAAAAACCGATAGTCAAGGTCAGTATACAATTTACACCTACATTCCAGGTTCAACTAGTAAACCGTTGGCTTATCCATTACAGCCGCAGCCAAAACACATTCATATGATGATTAAGGAACCAGGTAAGGAAGAATATGATCTAAATGCCATTTTATTTGATTCAGATCCTTTGGTGTCCAAAGCTTGTAAAAAGCGATTAAAGCGCAAAAATATTGATAGTCTTTTAGAATTGAAATCAGAAGGAGATATTCAAGTGGGAACTAAAAATATTGTGTTAGAATCCCGTAATGAAGATATTTAATAATAAACGCTTTCTCATTTCGACATTTGTAATAATCCCAACATTCAGTAATTAATACAATATTTTACTAGTTTTTTACTAATTATTTAAAAATTCTAATTTTTACCGCATGTCATTCTTTTCTAAAAATATTTTTATCGGGTCTAACTTTGCTACTATCGCTGATTGTGATACCTTTGTCAGATAGCTAAAAAGACAACAAAGCAGTTTTATAAAGTTTATCTGGATTCACTAGCAACTTAAATTGAATTCAGAGCATTAAATAGATTCTAGTTAACTATTTGCAGTTATTAATAAACCCAATAAAACAGATTAAAGAAAAGCAAAGAGATTATGTTTAAAACATGGATTAATAAATTATTTGGTAAAACAGGAAATACTGAAGTTTCAACTTCAGGCGTCAAAAAAGGAACAGTTAAATTTTTTAATAGATCTAAACGTTTTGGGTTTATAACGATTAATGATTCAGAAGAAGAAATATTTGTACATGCTTCCAACCTTAAAGATAAAGTTAGAAAATCTGATAAAGTTACCTTTGAAATAAAAGAAGGAAAAAAAGGATTAACAGCGGTAAATGTACGTCGCGTTTAAAATCGGTTTACTTTTAAAAAACAAAAAACCATTCTCTTGAATGGTTTTTTTGTACAGTAGATTTTCTCTATTTAAATCTAACGTATTATTCAATACTGAAATTTATTTTTTAATTTGAATTGGTTTCAATTGAATGACACCAACCGCATTCAAAGCTATAATTATTAAATAGGTTATATCAATTTCATACCATTTCACTCCAAAATTAGCCCGACTGGCATATTTATGATGATTATTATGATAGCCTTCACCCATCATTAAAAAATCAAATCGAAACAGGTTTTTACTCGTATTTTTCATTTTAAAATTTACATAACCGTAAATATGTCCAAACCAATTAATAATAACACCATGAATAGGCGCCATTAAAAACGTTATGGGTAATAATAACCATTGCCACCAAGCTGTAGCAAAAAGAATAAAGAATAATGTATATAAACTTATCCATAGCAATCTAGAAAAACGGGAACTTGCAAAGGCATCAAACGACTTCCATTGCGGCACATTTTTCGTGAATTTTTCATCAACAACCACACGTTGTAAATTAATATCTTGATAAATGGTTTTGGTTTTCCACATCATGGCAAATACGTTAGCATCATAGGAAGGGGAGTGCGGATCTTTTTCGGTATCAGTATAAGCATGGTGCATTCGGTGCATAATGCCATATCCGTAAGCACTTAAATAACTAGAACCCTGAAAAATCCATGTTAAAATAAAAGTAATGCGTTCCATGGTTTTAGACATGGTAAAAACTTGGTGTGCTGCATACCGATGTAAAAAGAAGGATTGAAAGAATAAACCTCCATACCAAAGAATTATAACGAAAATAAGGACTGTCATATCTTTTTTTTGCAAAGATAAATTGTCATTAAACGTCAAACAATGAACCTAAATCAATTAAAAAGCCATTTTACAACGATTTATAAGCGTTTTCGAATCCTACTTAAAGCTTGAGGCGTAACACCAATGTAGGAACTTATAAATTTTAAAGGGATAATTTTTAATAATTCTGGGCGTTCTTGAAACAGTTTCAAATACCGTTCTTCCGCAGATAAATTTAATAAATGCTGTTCGCGTTTAGATTTTATCAAAAATAAGCGTTCAGCAGTTAAACGACCAATTAAATTACCGATTTGCGTGGTTTTATAAACCGCTTGCAAATCAGCATAGCTTATACTTAAAAGTGTTGTGTCAGATAATGCTTGCAGCTCATAGGCGGAAGGTGTTTGTGTTAAAAATGAATCATAAGCACTGACAAATTGATTTTTGAAACTAAAACCAAATGTAATTTCTTTTTCGGAATCTTCTTTAGGAATAAATAAACGAACCACTCCAGATTCTATAAATGAAATATGATTCTCTATATCATTGATTTTCAAAAAGACTTCTTTTTTAGTAAACTCGCGACGTTGTAATTTTGATGTGAAAAATGCCCAATCGGCATCTGAAATTGTAGCTATTTGTTCTAAATACGATTTTATTTGCTGCACGTTTTTCAGTTATAGTTTTCAGGTGTGAAGATATAAAATATCAAGGATGTTGAAGATTATTCAACGCCTATTTTTTTAAACCTTAACAACCATCTTTCCTTTATTTTTGCCTTCAAATAAATCAATAAATGCTTTTGGAGTATTTTCAAATCCCTCAACAACCGTTTCCGAATAGGTAAGTTTTTCCTCTGATAACCATGATGATAATTGCGTAATAGCTTCTGAAAATTTAGCTTCATAATTAGAAACTATAAACCCTTGCATTAAGGCGCTATTTTTTATTAAAAATGGTTGAACACTCATGCTTTTTGGTATTTCGGAGTCATTATAAACCGAAATAGCACCACAATTAATGATGCGTGCAAATTTATTGATACTGAATAAAACAGCATCTGATATGGAACCACCAACATTATCAAAATAAATATCTACGCCATTTGGTGTGGCTTCAGTAATAGCTTTTCTCATATCGCTGATTGTGTTATAATTGATGCCTTCATCAAATCCAAATTTGGATTTTAACATATCTATTTTCTCATTGGTTCCAGCTATTCCAATTACAGTAAGTCCTAAAATTTTCCCTATTTGGCCAACCACAGATCCTACCGCTCCTGCAGCACCTGAAACTACTAGTGTTTCGCCAGATTTAGGCTTGCCAATTTCGTGTAAGCCTAAATAAGCTGTAAGTCCTGTCATACCCAAAATGCCTAAATAAGCACTTAAAGGTGCTTTATTGGCATCTACTATTAATAGACCCTCACCATCAGATATTTGTTGGGTTTTCCAATTCAACATTCCAGAAACAAAATCGTCTGTTGAAAATTTATCATGTTTCGAAGCCTTAACTTTAGCTATAATTCCAGAGCTCATGGGTTTATCTAGTTCAAAAGGAGGAACGTAAGATTTTTCATCACGCATACGTCCACGTAAATAGGGGTCTACAGATACATACAGGGTTTCTAAAAGCATTTCACCCGAATTTAAGGTTGTGTCAAAATTCTCGCTGGTTATTTCGAAATCCGATAAATCAGGTTTTCCTTCAGGTCTGTTTTTTAGTAAAATTGTTTGAATTTTCATGGTCTATTTTGGCTTATACTATTTTGGTTAACACGTAAGTTTAAAATTACAAATTCGATATTAATCTACCACCTGATTCACACGATCAACGCTATCATTTTTTGATAATGATAAACGTACAATACAGTTTTCAGTGCAAAGCAAATCATGTGGTTCATTGGCATCCAAAGCTATTAAATCGCCTTTTTTGAGTGGCAGTTTTTTGCCATTCACACCAAACTCAATGGCGCCATCAAAAACGGATACCACAATAGGAGAAGGGGCTTTGTGTTCTTTCATACTCTGACCTTTTTTCATAACAATGCGTATTTCTTTGGAATGATTACTATCCAAAAGTACTGTTATTGCAGGTTTATCGGGAATATAAATTAATTGTTCTGTTATGGAAGCTGTTTTCATCATGTATATATTTTGTAATTAGTGTGTATTTAATTTAAACAATTATGGTTAATATTGGCTATTTTTTTAATTTTTCGTTT
>CBFHJN010000222.1:0-4832 GCA_965655805.1 Flavobacteriaceae bacterium | reverse complement strand
GAATCACGATTTAGGGTTATGATGCTATATAAAATGGATGTAGATTGTTTAAAAACAAACAATTTATCGATTAAAGGTATTTAAAATTCGATAAAAAGCAAATATTTTTTTAATTTTTCGACAATCTACCTATAATTTTAATTAAATTCCGAGGTAAAATGGAATTTAATATTCGGATATTTTTGCTGTGTCATCTGCAACGAAAATGGCGAATCGGCTAAAAACACCAATTGATTTTGTTTGTCTTTTGCTAAAAATCGCTGCTTAACGCGTAAAAATTCTTTGTATTCTTCACTTTTCACATCTTTAGCTTCAACCCAACAGGCCTTATGAACATTTAGGTTTTCATAAGTACATTTGGCACCATATTCATGCTCCAAACGGTATTGAATTACTTCGTACTGCAAAGCTCCAACAGTTCCTATTACTTTTCTGCCATTGAGTTCTAATGTAAATAATTGCGCAACACCTTCATCCATTAATTGATCAATACCTTTGTTAAGCTGCTTGGATTTTAATGGATCTGCATTGTTAATATATCTGAAGTGTTCTGGACTAAAACTAGGAACGCCTTTATAGTTAATGTTTTCACCTTCTGTTAGTGTGTCACCAATTTTAAAATTTCCAGTATCATGTAAGCCTACAATATCACCAGGATAAGAGATGTCTACAATTTCTTTTTTCTCTGCAAAAAAGGCATTCGGACTCGAAAATTTTAGTTTTTTGTTATTTCTAACATGTAGATAAGGAGTGTTACGTTCAAATTTTCCAGAAACAATTTTAATAAATGCTAAACGATCACGATGATTTGGATCCATATTTGCATGGATTTTAAACACAAAACCAGTGAAATTATTTTCGTCTGGCTTTACTATACGTTCTTCACTTTGTTTAGGTCTTGGCTTTGGTGCAATCTCCACGAAACAATCTAATAGTTCACGTACGCCAAAATTATTTAAGGCGGAACCAAAAAACACAGGTTGTTGTTGTCCGCTTAAATAGCTGTCTCTATCAAATGCAGGGTAAATACCTTCAACTAATTCTACCTCTTCACGAAGTGTATTAGCTGCTTTTTCGCCAATTAGTTTGTCAATATCTTTAGACTCTAAATCGGTAATTTCAATAGTTTCTTCAATGTCTTTTCGGCTGTCACCACTAAATAAATTGATGTTTTTCTCCCACAAATTGTAAATACCTTTAAAATCGTAACCCATACCTATTGGAAAACTTAAAGGAACAACCTGCAAACCTAATTTCTGTTCAACTTCATCTAATAAATCAAACGCATCTTTACCTTCACGATCCATTTTGTTGATGAAAACAATCATGGGAATATTTCGCATACGGCAAACCTCTACTAATTTTTCGGTTTGCTCTTCCACACCTTTGGCAACATCAATTACCACAATAACACTATCAACTGCGGTTAAAGTCCTAAAAGTATCTTCAGCAAAATCCTTGTGTCCAGGCGTATCTAGAATATTAATTTTTACACCATCATATTCAAAAGCTAATACAGAAGTTGCAACAGATATACCACGTTGGCGCTCTATTTCCATAAAGTCACTGGTAGCACCTTTTTTGATTTTGTTACTTTTTACAGCGCCTGCTTCCTGAATAGCACCACCGAATAATAATAATTTTTCAGTTAAAGTGGTTTTTCCAGCATCCGGATGCGAAATAATTCCAAAAGTTCGTCGTCTATTTATCTCTGATATAAAGCTCATATTCTCAATTAAAATGGGTTGCAAAGATACATTTTATATAGACAAAATTGAATATGCCATTGTTGCTTTTTAATTTTATGATAAGATTGACGTATTTTTAAAATTTTACTTGGTATTTTTACGGTATGGTTGAAGAACAAGTTATTTTAGTTAACGAAAACGATGAGCAAATTGGTCTCATGGGTAAAATGGAGGCGCATGAAAAAGCGCTTTTACATCGTGCGTTTTCTGTGTTTATTTTTAATGATAAAAATGAATTAATGATTCAGCAACGTGCTATGCACAAATACCATTCGCCAGGATTATGGACGAATACCTGTTGCAGTCATCAGCGTGCTGGCGAAAGTAATATTGAAGCTGGTAAACGTCGTCTTCAAGAAGAAATGGGTTTTGTTGCCGACTTAAAAGAATCTATTTCCTTTATTTACCAAGCACCCTTTGATAATGGTTTAACAGAACATGAATTTGATCATATTATGATTGGCTATTTTAATGATGAGCCTAATATTAATCCAGAAGAAGTAGCAGATTGGAAATGGATGTCTTTAGACTCTATAAAAGTGGATATGAGAATGCAGCCTGATTTGTATACAGCATGGTTTAAAATTATTTTCGAAAAATTCTATGAACATATAAATATTACAGAGTAATGAAAGTAACCGTAAGTAGAAAAGCGCATTTTAATGCAGCACATCGCTTATACCGAAAAGATTGGTCTGACCAAAAGAATGACGCTGTTTTCGGTAAATGTAATAACCCTAATTTTCATGGACATAATTATGATATGATTGTTAGCGTAACTGGTGAAATTGATCCAGAAACTGGCTTTGTTATTGATGTGAAGATTTTAAAAGATTTAATTAAATCGGAAATTGAGGATGCTTTCGATCATAAAAACTTAAATGTTGATGTACCTGAATTTCAAGATTTAAATCCGACAGCTGAAAATATTGTGGTGGTTATTTTCAATAAGCTTCGACCACATTTAGCAGCTAATTTAGAATTAGAGGTTACACTTTATGAAACGCCTAGGAATTTTGTAACCTATTCTGGTACATAATTTATGAAAAGCCCGCTCTATCCCATAAAGTTTATACCCATTTTAAAAGATAAAATTTGGGGAGGAGAGAAATTAAGAAATATTCTTAATAAGTCATCTACTCTAAAAAATATTGGTGAAAGCTGGGAGGTAAGTGATGTGGATGGTGATACATCATTAGTAGCCAATGGCAATTTAGAAGGGCAATCCTTAAAACATCTTTTAAGTACCTACAAAGCGGACTTATTAGGCAAAAAAAATTATGAGCAATTTGGAAACACCTTTCCTTTACTCATCAAATTTATTGATGCCAAAGAAGATTTATCCATTCAACTTCATCCTAATGATGAATTAGCTGCTAAACGCCATAATTCCTTTGGAAAAACTGAAATGTGGTACGTGATGCAAGCGGATTTGGATGCAAAATTAATAGTTGGGTTCAACCAAACAATGAATTCAGAAACTTATTTAAAGCATTTAGAAAATAAAACACTTCCAGAGATATTGAATATTGATACCGTAAAACCTGGAGATACCTATTTTATAGATGTTGGTAGAATTCATGCCATTGGAGCAGGTGTGCTACTAGCTGAAATTCAACAAACCAGTGATATTACCTATCGTGTTTACGATTGGGATCGGGTGGATAATGCTGGAAATGCACGTGAACTTCATAATGATTTGGCTTTAGAAGCTTTCAATTTTAATATGCCTGATAATTTTAGAGTAGACTATACTAAAACTGAAAATGAAAGTAATTCTATGGTAGATTGTCCGTATTTCACTACGAATTTTTTAAAGCTCACAGAATCTATTATCAAAACAAATTTAGAAGATTCTTTCCTTATTTATATGTGTGTGTCAGGTGATATTACTGTTACAGGAAATGGCGTTAGTACCCATCTAGAAATTGGCGAAACCGTATTAATTCCAGCAGCAGTAAAAACGATTGCATTGACTACAAATAACGCTACATTACTGGAGGTTTTTGTGTAAATAAAAAAAGCAAGCTTTTGTTTTAAAGAACACCTCTAAATGTCGGGAATACAATTAAATTAACTACTTTTGTAAAAATTTTAAAATTACTATTATGGCAAATAAAAGAGACCTAAAAAAAGACATTAATTATGTTTTAGGTGACATTATTGAAGCGGTTTATGTTTGGGAATATTCAAACACAGACAAGGATACAAAAAAGAGTGAAGCAATTATAGACGAAGCTATTGCTACGTTTGATACCTTAATTGTGAAAGTAAACGATAGAAGTGTAGAAGATAAAAAAGCACACTTTAAAGCAATTAATGCAGAACTTGAAGAAAAAGGCCGTGCGTTAATCGAAAAAATTAATAAACTCGGATAAAAAATAAAGAAAAATAGTTGCACATTTAATTTTCAAGATTATATTTGCAGCTTCTTTCGCCGATGTAGCTCAGCTGGCTAGAGCAGCTGATTTGTAATCAGCAGGTCGTGGGTTCGAGTCCCTCCATCGGCTCTAAATTGAGAAAGTTCAGTGTAATTACTGAACTTTTTTTATGGCAATATTTTAAATTTTAGCTTGGGACGAGAAGCCTGTCTTGAGCGCAGTTGAAAGGAGTCCCTCTATCGGCTCTTAAATTAAAACTCCAAACTAGAAATAGTTTGGAGTTTTTTGTTTTTGTATAGAGTTGTTAAACTATACTATAAGTACAATCGCGAATGTAATTATATTCCTAAATTCCAGCCTACAATCAGTTTAATCATGTTGGTTTTTAAAGCATTGTCGGAATGTTGATTATCACTGTTAGTATCTATTAGCCCTAAATCATTACGAATTTCAATAGTAATATTGTGCTTGTCAGAAAGAGCAATGTTGGCACCAATACCAGCTGAAATACCAGCATCTATTTTCTTGTTTTCGGGGGCTGATCCGCTTATATATTCTAAATATTCAGAATCTATTTTATCGCTAATAACGAAGTTTATAAACGGACCTGCATTTACAAAGAAATTAGAATTCCAAAATTCATATTTCAGTAAAACTGGAATGTTGATTAGTCCAATTTTGCGATTAAAATCCTGTTTATCGT
>CBFHJN010000221.1:0-4864 GCA_965655805.1 Flavobacteriaceae bacterium | reverse complement strand
AGGGTAGAAAACTTGGTTTTATTTGTCAGGAAATGGGACGTGAGATTAATACACTTGGTTCTAAAGCCAATCACGAAGGTATTCAGAAGATTGTTGTTGAAATGAAAGATAACTTAGAAAAAATCAAAGAACAAATCCTAAACATCTTATAGATATGGCAGGTAAATTAGTCATTTTCTCAGCACCTTCAGGCGCCGGTAAAACAACTATTGTTAAACGATTACTTGAGCGTAAACTAAGTTTAGAATTTAGTATTTCGGCAACAACAAGGGAGAGAAGGCCCAATGAGTCTTACGGAAAAGACTACTACTTCCTTTCTGTAGAGGATTTTAAATCAAAAATTGAAAATAACGAGCTTACTATTTACTATCAATACACACGTTCAAATCAATCTTATACTTTTGAATGGAAAAATAACCAAATGTTAATAAAAGAAGCTGAAAGTAATGGTGTTCATTCAGCCACTGGAAATTATAAATTTGATTCTTTAAACTTTAAGAAAGGAGAAATTATTACACGAGCAGGAAATATTTCAGAAGAAGGTGAAAAAAATAAAATTATAAAGTTTAGTGCTAAACCAAAATCACTTTCAGAATTTGGTTATATGTATGATTGGAAAATAATAGAACACAAATTTTTATAAATGGTTAAGTGCCTCTTTTAATTCACTACAAGTTCTTATCCTCATAATACCGCTCCACAATCTCATCATAACTTTTCACGGTTTTCTTAATCCAATCCAACCGTTTTTCTAACTTTTCATTTTCGGTTAGCTGCCAAGGAATATCCGTTTGTTTTAATTTGATGGTAACATGTTGCAAAATAATGGCTGCCGATACAGAAATATTCAAACTCTCTGTAAATCCCGCCATCGGTATTTTTAAATAACCATCTGCAGCATCTAAAACCTCCTGCGATAAACCTTCCGTTTCCCTTCCGAAGAAAAAACAGGATTTTTTAGTCAGATCAAACTCATGGAGTTCGCAATCATTGGTATGTGGTGTAGTAGCAATAATTTGATAACCTTGGCTCTTAATGGTTTTGAGTGCATCCTTTACATGATGATGTCGGTTTAAATCTACCCATTTTTGCGCTCCCATAGCAATCTCTCTATCTATGCGCTTGCTATTCACTTCCTCTACAATATGAACATCTTGAATACCAAATACATCACAACTTCGGATAACTGCACTCGTGTTATGCAATTGATACACATCCTCTGTAGCTACCGTAAAATGTTTGGTTCGTCCAGATAGGACCTCGAGAAACTTATTACGCCTTTTATCCGTTAAAAAACTTTCTAAATGTTCTAATAATTGTAAATCTACCATAACTAAAAAAGAAAAACCTGAAACTAAATCAGGTTTTCATTCCTTGCGTATTAATTATTATTCATCAACATTAACACCAATATTACCTTGGGCAATAATAGTTGTTAAATTGGCTGCGCTTTCGTGTACGTTGATATAGCCATTTAATTGAAGAACATCATCATAACCAAAAGGTGTGGCATCATCCAATTGAGTCACGTTAGTTTGACTCATACCAGATTCACCATCAACTGGATTAAAAGTGAATAAAACTGCACCTGTTGTTACAATGTCATTAGCATGAATATGTGCTGGATGTAAATCGCCAGCCATTGTGTTTTCTAATTCTAAAACAGCCAAGGCTTCACCACTTTCACGCTTAAAAAACGTAGCCGTTCCTTGAACTTCTGGTACATCAACTTCATTCAAAACATAAACTACGGATTCGCCTGTTAAACCATTGATTCCAATATCGCCTTGTGCAATAACTGTATCATCGCTTGCACTTAAATGCACATTAACATATCCATGAAATGCTATGATATCTTCATACAAAAAAGGTGTTCCGTCATCTAAAGCTGAAATATTTGTTCTGCTTAAACCTGTATCGCCATCAATATTGTTAAATGTGAAAGCTATAGATCCACCTTCCAAAGCTGTATTCGTGTAAATATAGGCAGGATGCTCTGTTCCAGGAATAGCATTGGTTAATTCTATTCGCGCTAAAGCTTCGCCATTTTTACGTTCAGAAAATTTAGCCGTACCACTAATTTCCGGTACATCGCGCATATCTAAACCATAGGTTTTTGATACACCTGTTAATTCATTCTGACCAATATCGCCTTGCGCTAAAACAATTACTGGCGAACTACTATTTAATCGGACATCAATAAAACCATCAAATTCTAATAATTCTTCGTAAGTTATTTCCGTACCATCATCCAACGTACTAAAAGTCGTTGTGCTTCTGCCTGATGTGCCGTTTACACGAGCTAAACTTACTGCTACTGCTCCACCTTCGGCTGCAGTATTTAAGCGAATATTTGCTGGATGCGTTTCTCCCATTAAAGTACCAGACAAAACAATTTCGACAGTTACGGAAGCATCTTCATTTTTAATAATGCGAGCATCACCAATAATGGCTGGATCTGAAACGGGATTTAAGGTATAGGTTGTGGAAATTAATTTAGACTCTAATTCTGAAATATTATCATCGCCTGCACAATTGGTAAATGTGAGAATTGAAAATATGCTTATGATAGCTACTAAAATATTTTTCATTTTTACATTTTTTTTTAGACTGTCTAAATTTACAATTTAAACTGTAAATCCCAATTTGTTGATGACTATTATCTTGTATTGTTTATTATTTCAAAAAAAGACGTATTGTTTTAATCATTGTAAAGCTTCTTGAGTACAGATTGAATCTTATACTTATTTAACAAAAAAAACCTAGCGTTTCCGCTAGGCTTTCAAAAAATTTATAATACTATTTTATTAATTGTTACTTCCAATATTTCCTTGAGCAACTAAAACATCAAGTTGTGCTGCACTTAAATGCACATTAACATAACCATCGACATTAATAATTTCTTCATAACCAAATACAGTACCATCTTCTAATTCAGATATATTGGTGATACTCATACCTGTATCTCCTTCAACAACAGGAAATGTATACAAGATGTCGCCAGGAGCATTTGCTACGCTGCCCATATGTATGTGGGCTGGATGCATGCCATCTACAGGTGTATTCATTATTGAAATAACCGATAAGGCACTTCCGTTAGCACGTTCAGAAAACGTAATAGTTCCGCTAATACCAGGAACATCCAATTCGTTTAAAGCATAAACCATAGTGTTACCTGTTAATTCATTTTGACCAATATCGCCTTGAGAAACGATAGTTAAATCGGCTTCACTTAAATGAACATTGATGTAACCATCATATTCTAAAAGCATATCATAAGTTATAGGCTCATCGTTACTTTCGTCGTCATCACCAAAGTCTAGTACAGCTAAATTACCAACACTCATTCCAGTATCGCCATCAACAGGATTAAATGTATAAGCAATAGCACCAGATTCTAAAGCTGTGTTCATATGAATATGTGCTGGGTGCATGCCACCAGCAGGTGTACCGTCTAAATCAATAACAGCAAGAGCCTCGCCGTTTACACGTTCAGAAAAAGTTGCTGAGCCACTAATTCCTGTTCCTTCAAATTCTCCTAAAAGGTATGATTTTGTTTCTCCAGTTAATTCATTTTGACCAATATCACCTTGAGCCACTAAAGTTCCTAATTCAGTCGCACTTAAATGCACATTAATATACCCATCAAAGTCCAGCAACTCATCATAAGTAATGGCTGTTCCGTTTTCTAAAGCTGAAAATGTAACAGTACTAAATCCAGTATCACCATCAACTGTTCCTAAAGTAATGGCTATATCGCCACTTTCAGCAGCTGTATTAAAATGAATATGTGCAGGATGCATGCCTCCAGAAGGCGTTCCTGTAAGCCTTAATTCTACAGTTGTTGAGTTGTCAGCATTTTCAATAAATTTTGCTGTTCCAGATATGGAAGGGTCATCTACAGAACCTAATTGGTATGTAGTTGACGTTTCAACTGGTGGAATGAATATACCAGCATCATCATCACTACTACAATTCGTCATCATTAACATTGGTAATATTAATACCATTGACATAAATAATTTTTTCATAATATCTTTTTATTTTATATTTATAATTGTTTAAATCAAATTAACAATAGTAGGCTTACATAAGTTTGCTCAATCCCTTTAAATCTTGATGCTATCTAAAAAAATGAAACATATTGTTGTATTAACTGGAGCTGGTATTAGTGCAGAAAGTGGCATTAAAACATTTCGCGATGAAGATGGATTATGGGAAGGCCATGATGTCATGGAAGTGGCTTCACCACAAGGTTTTCGGGTAAATCCAGAATTGGTTTTGGATTTTTACAACCAAAGACGCAGACAACTTTTGGAAGTTAAACCGAATCAAGCACATTTGGATTTAGCAGATTTGGAAACCGATTATAAGGTTACGATTATTACTCAAAATGTGGATGATTTGCACGAACGAGCAGGAAGTAGCAATGTCATTCATTTACATGGTGAATTATTAAAAGCACGAAGTACGTTTAATGACGATTCTATTATTGACTGTAAAACCGATATCAATTTTGGTGATATGTGCCAAAATGGTTATCAAATGCGACCACATATTGTCTGGTTTGGTGAAGCCGTTCCCATGATAGAAAAAGCGGTTGATGTTTGTGAAACTGCTGATATATTACTCATCATTGGCACTAGTATGCAAGTGTATCCAGCTGCAAGCCTTATGCATTATGTACCAGAAAATACACCAACTTATTTTATTGATCCGAAACCAGCTGTGGTGAATCAGAAAGACATTACAGTAATTCAAGAAACAGCTACTGTTGGTACGCAGCTTTTTAAAAAATTAATAGCATCAACTTAATAATTAATATTGAAATTAATATACAAAACTTAATCATTGGATGACAGTT
>CBFHJN010000220.1:0-4874 GCA_965655805.1 Flavobacteriaceae bacterium | reverse complement strand
AACGAAAAGCAAATTAAAAAATTTGAAAGCATAATAAAAGATGCCTTGAGTAAAGGCAATTCTGAAGGGCCAGAAGGGCAAAGACCACCACCTCCAAATGGACATGGACCACCACCAAGAGATTAAGTATATTTTCACATAATACCAAAAGACCTTCACTAACCTGAAGGTCTTTTTTTTGGCTTTTTTTTAACAGGTAACGGCACAAGTTTAAAAATTTTTTCACATCTAAAAATAGGTAACAATAAAATCTCACATTATGAAAATTCAAAATTTAAAGAAAACAATAACCTTACTTTCAATGCTCTTATGTATCGGTGTTTTTGCACAAGGACCTCCAGGTGGTCAAGGTGGACGTGGTGGTGGACAAAAAGGGGAACAAAGATCAGATAGACAACCAGATGCATCACAAATACTATCCAAATTAGACAGTAATAGTGATGATAAAATTGATAAAGATGAAGCTTCAAAAGATAAACGCGGAAAAATTTCTGAAGATTTTGATCAAATAGACTCAAATGACGATGGCTTTATTGTTTTAGACGAGCTAGAAGCATCCTTAAATGGCGAAAAACCTAAAGGTATGTCACCTAAAAAAATGATTAAAGCTATTGATGATAATGGTGATGGAACATTAAACGAATTAGAAGTTGCAGCAAAAGAGGAAATGCATCTGTCAAACAATTTTAAAACGATTGATACCAATAATGATGGCGAATTGGATTTAAAAGAGTTAGAAGCTTTTCTTGCAAATCAAGAAAAGCCAAAACGAAAAAAGAGAGATTAACTTAATAATCTGAATAACATGAAAAAAATACATATAATTATGGGTTTTGTTCTGATGAGTATTATCGTTGGTTGCAAAAGCAATAATAAAACACATAGTCATGATGGTGTAGATAATCATTCGCATGATACTGTTTCTAAAAATAATGCTGATTATTTCAGTAATTACGATTTAGAAGATGAAGCATTTGGAACAAAAACTAGAGTTATTATTACGAAAGATACACGTATTATGGTAACTAATTCTATACCAAACCATCAAACTGGCGAATTCCCAAATTCAGGAAACCCGAACACTATTTCGGCACAAAATAAAACATACACATTTCCTTTAAATCCTAAATATGTGGGAAAATCAACATGGATGCGAGAGCCTGGAATAGCATTAAACGGTATAAAATTCGAACCAGGAACAGCAGAGGTTGTAGAATGTGAATCAGGAGAAAATTATCGTGTAGAAGCCATTCAGAACGTTATTGATTTAGGATTAGACTTTAATCATGCACATGTTCAGCCAACTGGAGCTTACCATTATCATGGTTCACCAACGTCAATTATTAAAACATTTGATACTGGCGAAGACTTGGTACATATTGGTTTTGCACACGATGGTTTCCCAATGTATTATTCAAAAAGCGGAAAATATAAACCAAGCTTTACACTTTTAGATGGCACTAGAGAAGGAGAAGATTGTACGTATACAACTCATAAAACGATAGATATTTCAGTTGGTGGACATCATGATGGCACCTATGGTTCCGATTATGAATATGTAAATGGTTCTGGCGATTTAGATGAATGTAATGGTATTACAATTAATGGAAAATACATGTATTTAGTGACAGAAGAGTTTCCTTACATAAGTCGCTGTGTCATGGGAGAAGTTGAGCAAGAAGAGCGAGTACCACAAAATGGACAAGGTCGAAGGGAAAAACCAAGCTTTCAGGATCTTTTGAACCAAATGGATTCGAATAAAGATTCAAAACTTTCAGCTAGTGAGGCTAAAGGACCTTTAAAACAAGATTTTACCAAAATAGATACCAATAAAGATGGTTTTCTGTCTGAAGTAGAAATTGAAAATGCGGCATCAAGAGGTACAAGAGAAAAACCCTAAAGATAATATGATAAATTTTATTTAGAGCGCAATTTATTCTTAAGTAACGCATCTAAATACTTAAATAAAAATAAAACAGATAAACCCTGTTAAAAATTAGTAAAACAATTAAAACATAATAAATAAAACATTTTTAAATGAGAAAATTGAAAACAAATATCCGTTTACTTTTACCGCTATTTATGGGTGGAATTATAGCATTTACATCCATTTCATGCAGTGATGACGATTTAAACAATACGACAACCACCGATGAATCTGTAATAGACGACACCGATTTTGAACCAACCGATTGGACTAGTGATACACACAGTAAAGATGCCGATCCAAATTTTGATGAAGTATTTGAAGATAATGCTGTAAAACGATTAGATATCGTGATTACAGAAGCGCGTTGGCAAAGTATGTTGGATAATATGACTGATTTATATGGACCATTTGGTGGCTCTGGTGGCGGACCAGGCGGACCAGGAATACCAGGTGGAGGCACAACAGAAGTAGACGAAGATCCAATTTTTGTTCCAGCCGAAGTATTTTATAATGGCATTGAGTGGTACCGAGTAGGTGTTCGTTTTAAGGGGAATTCAAGCTTACAAACAAGCTGGCAAAGTGGTATTTTAAAACTCTCATTAAAACTAGATTTTGATGAGTTTGAAGGCGATTATCCGCAAATAGATAACCAACGTTTTTATGGTTTTAAAAAATTGAGTCTTAAAAATAATTTTGACGATAAATCCATGTTACGTGAAAAAGTAGCTACCGATGTTTTTAGAAACGCAGGTTTAGTGGCATCACATACTGCCTTTTATACATTATATGTAGATCATGGAAATGGCCCACAATATTTCGGACTATATACACTTGTAGAAGAAGTTGATGATACGGTTTTAGATACTCAATTTTCTGATAACGATGGTAATTTATACAAACCAGATGGTGATGCAGCTAGCTTTGCATTTGGAACATTTAACGAGGATGAATATGTTAAAAAAACCAATGAAGATGATGCCGATTTCTCTGATGTTCAAAGTTTATTATCCATTTTACATGATGATTCTAGAATAACCAATCCAGCAGATTGGAGAGCAAATCTAGAATCTACTTTAGATACTGATGTATTCTTAAAATATTTAGCCGTGAATACGGTGGTTCAAAATTGGGATACTTATGGAAGAATGACCCATAATTATTTCTTATATAATAATCCAGATACCAGTAAATTAAACTGGATTCCTTGGGATAATAATGAGTCGCTACAGTTTGGAAAAATGCAAGGATCATTACCTCTAGATTTTTCTAATATGAATACCGCTGAATGGCCTTTAATTGGATACTTATATCAAGACTCCGTTTATAAAGCACAATATGATATGTATGTTCAGGAAGTGGTTAATGATGCCTTTAGTATTAGTAATGTGCAAGCTTTGTATGCAAGCTATTCATCTTTAATTCAACCTTATGCTACTTCTGAAATTTCAGGATATAGTTTTTTAACTTCAAGCGCTGATTTTCAAACAGCCGTTAATGAATTAAATAATCATGTTGTGGATAGAAATAATGCTGTAACAGACTATTTAAAATAATAAACTAGTTTTTTATTTTTTTGTTGAAAAGCTTCGTAAGCAATTGCGGAGCTTTTTTTTTACCATTCGGTTTCCAAACTAAGCTTCTTTAGATTTTGTAATTATTGCCTTCAGTCTTTCTTTCCGAAGTGCTTCTTCAGTTTTTTTCTTGTTAATTTTTCTATTGAGAAGTTTGGTGTGTTTCGCCTTGTTTTTGGTATTTTTTTGACCCTTTGGTTTTGGCATGATATGACGTTTATAATTGGCGTAAAATTATTAAGATAGCCTAACAAAATTCATCAATATTAGATAAAATAGCGCTAAAAAGTCTAATTTTAGTTAAATTTCATGAGAACCTTTTGTTTTACAGCTATTAATAATTGTTTTAAAGTACATTCAGAAGTATTAAAATAATAAATTTGTATTTCATACCTAGTGCTTGAAAGAAACGGAAAATAAAGACATACAGCAACCTAATTCAAAAAAAAAGAAAGGGGTTAGGTTCTTAAAGATAATCGGACGGATTATTTTAGGCATTCTTTTGTTTTTATTTTTACTGATTTTATTTGTTCGCAGTCCTTGGGGACAAGACATTATAGTTACCAAAGCCGTTTCATTTTTATCTAATAAAACGAATACTAAAGTAGCGGTTGAAAAACTGTTTGTCACCTTTGATGGTGATATTCAATTAGATGGTTTGTATCTAGAAGACATCAAAGGCGATACCCTTATTTATTCAAAATCCTTGGAAGCTAACGTACCTATTTGGGCATTAATACAAGGTAATGGTTTAGGTGTAGATGGCTTGGATTGGGAAGGTGTTCGTGCTAATATTACTAGAAAAGATACTATTCAAGGTTTCAATTTTCAGTTTATAATTGATGCCTTTGCCAGTCCAGATACTAAAACCGTAAAAACCGATACCACACAAGCGCCATTAAACATTATTCTTGGAAATCTTCGTTTTAAAAATTTTGATGTGGTTTATAACGATGCCGTTACAGGTATTGATAGCCGTTTTAAAATTGGAAATCTGCTTGCAGACATGGACGAAACCAATTTGGAAACCATGACGTTTAATGCGTCTGAATTGGAGTTAAATGATAGTCAAATTAAATTTATTCAAACACCAGTTCCACCGAGTCCTGATTCTGAAAGTACAACATTACCCTTATTGACTGTAGATGAATTAACACTAACCAACGTATTTGCCGACTACCAAAGCAAAGCAGATAATATAACATTTTTAGGAGATATTCAGGAGTTTTATGCCGAAATTCCAACTGTGGATTTATCTAATCAACTGTTTGAAATAGATGAATTCAGTCTTAAAAATTCATCAATAACCTTAAAAACAGAAACCGAAAATAACGCAATCACTGAAAAAGCACAAGACGTTTCAGATGATATTG
>CBFHJN010000219.1:2611-4948 GCA_965655805.1 Flavobacteriaceae bacterium | reverse complement strand
AGGAGCAAAAAATAACTTACTCAACTTTAGGAATTACGATGAAAATAGGCAAGTATTGTCGATAAGCCCAACGAGTACAAGTTTTGATTTCAATAATACGAGTTTTACTTTATTTGTTAATACACTTTTTAGATGGTCAGCGAGTGATAATGCAACTTGGTTAGGTCTCGGGGCAACATCAGGGAATGGGCCTGGACAATTTACGGTAACGGTTTCCCAAAACACTAGCTCATCTACTAGAACTGGTATTATAACAGTCGCAGTAGATAGTTTTACAGCTACTTGTACAGTACTTCAAGGTGGATCGGGTGGAGGTATACCATAAAAACTAATAAGTGTTATGGATATAATAATATAACTTTAAATCAAAAAAAATAAATAGTAAATTTTGAAGATAAATCTAAGAAGCCCATATATTGTAACGGCAAACGATGCTAATTTAGAGTTTCTTAAATTAGAGTTATTTGTTTATACAGGCGTACAAAATACCGATAGGACTGCGGCAAAATATACTTTAACAACGGATAACGAATTTATATTTGAGATTGCAGAATTGGCAAGGGAGTATGTAGACGTTATTTTTGATGGCAGTTACAACAATGAAACGGTATGGATAGATTATAGGTTGAGCAAGACAATAAGCGGAGTTGTTACCGTTGGGGACTACGTTAACTTGGAATCGTTTTACGGTTATGGTTATTTTGAGGATGGCATAAATCCACAAAACGCAAGTAATTTATTACAATCAAATAATAAAGTTTATAAGCCAGATGGTAACAGGGTAGCAATACCAGCTAATAACAGCGGTTTATTAACGGTTGTTTCTTATTTTTCAGATGGCACAACTAGCGTTTATACTTGCGATGATTGTAACACCCAATTTAATTACTTATTTCAAGATGGAAATAATTTTGTATTTGAAGATGGGAACAATTTTATATTTAAAACTGGTACTAATTTAGGGGGTATATTTTACGCTATAATAAATGAATTTTCAAATGCTGTAAAAATTGTTTTTAATTATACCGGTGGCATTTCAGAAACAGTTTATATTGAATGTGTAGATGAATGTACTTACACGCCACAAAAAGTAACCTTTGTAAATAAATTTGGATCGTTGCAAGATATTTGGTTCTTTAAAAATACCACGTTATCGTTGACAACAAAAGAAACGAGTTACAAGAATAATATTTTAAACTTTGATACTTATTCTATTACGGACCATGAAAACCAAACTTTGACCAAGCAAGGAAATGAGAAATTAACATTAAATAGTGGATACTATCCAGAGAATTTTAACGAGGTTTTTAAACAATTATTGTTGAGTGAAAAAGTATGGTTAACAGATAATAACAAAGCATTACCTGTAAATGTAAGCGATAGTAATTTAACTTTTAAAAATAGGCTTTATGACAAGCTTATAAATTACACAATCAACTTTGATTATGCTTTTGACACCATTAATAAGATAAGATAATGCAAAAGGTACAGCTATACATCGAGGGGCAAAGGGTTGATTTTTTTGAGGATGAAAAAATAAGCGTAACGCAATCCATACAGGATTTAAAGGACCCGGAAAAGATATTTACTGATTTTAGTAAAACATTCAACATACCAGCGAGCAAGACAAATAATAAAATATTTAAGCATTTTTATAATTTTGATATAGTCGGGGGGTTCGATGCAAGACAAAAAGTATCTGCGGAAATAAAAATAAACTTTGTACGTTTCAAAAAAGGGTTCATAAAATTAGAGGGCGTTAAACTAAAGAACAATGCCCCATACTCTTATGATATTACTTTCTTTGGGGAAACGGTAATACTTAAAGATACTTTAGGCGAAAACAAATTGAGTGCCTTGGCTTTTTTATCCAACTTTACACTTCCATACACAAGCGCTGCAATCAAAAGTGCTTTACAAACGCCCGTTGACTTTACCATTAATAGCGTTACTTACAACGATGCAATATTAGTACCGCTTATAACGCATACAAATAGGATTTATTACGACTCAACAATTGGACACGCTAATGAAGATAATCATAGTAGTAATTTGTATTATGAATTAGGGCAAGCGCACAATCACGGCGTTTTATGGAGCGATTTAAAATACAGCATACGTTTGCATGTAATCATACAGGCTATACAAAACCAATATGAAAACATCATATTCAGCGAAGATTTTTTTAACACAACCAATGCAGCTTATTACAATCTGTACATGTGGATGCACAGAAAGAAAGGCGACGTGCAAAAATCATCAACAGGTATCCAACTATTTTCAAAATTAGTGGATAACTGGCCCAGTACGGGCATTATGGACGTGGGGGGTTCATCA
>CBFHJN010000219.1:0-2511 GCA_965655805.1 Flavobacteriaceae bacterium | reverse complement strand
GGGGAAATGCTAAAGACCTTTACAGGATTAAGCGGTGATTCTGGATCTTTGTTTTTTGATATGTCATTTGCGGGTTATTATACGATAATAGTAGAGGGGGAAAATACCATTACATTTACGAATATTGCATGGACTATTACGCAAACGGGAGACCAACAAACAATAAACACAACTTCCGACATAATTATTCCATCTACTTTTGATTTTGACCCGACCGAGCAGATACCCGATATCAAGATTATAGATTTCTCAAAAGGCTTATTCAGCTTGTTCAATCTTACGGCATACGTCAACAATGATGGTATAATAGTTATTGATACTTTGGACAATTTTTATGCTGATTTTAATGAGTATGATATAACACCATACATTGAAGTAAATGAAAGCAATGTAAACAATGCTTTACCTTACAAGCAGATTGATTTTACCTATGCCGATTATAAAACATTTTTCGCTTCGGTTTTCAATCAAATAAATAACCAGGAATACGGGGAACTTAAATATGCAGGAGAGGACTCTGATAACTGGGTTGGTAATATCTACAAGATACAGTTACCTTTTCAAAAAATGTTGTATGAAAAGATATTCGATCAAGATGGGAACGTTCCGACCACTATACAATGGGGGTGGATGACAGACGACAACCAAGAGCCTTATATTGGCAAACCTTTATTACACTACGTAAACAATCAAACGGGCGCAGGAATTAATTCTATATCGTTTAGGGATACATTAGAAAGTCATGTTGAAGTAACAAGTTATAATATACCGCTCAATAGTATCGGGTTAACTGGTACGGGGCAAAGTTTAAATTTTAAGCCCGAGATTGACGAATACTCTTTAACACAAAATGATGAAACGCTATTTAAAAATTATTACTTCAATTACATAAGCGAGGTATTCAAAACAAAAAAAAGGATAACAAAGTTAAAGGCAGACCTTCCATTAAAAGTGCTTCTAAATTATAAATTGAGCGATCGCTTTATAGTTAATGGAAACGTTTATAAAATAAACAGCATTAAAACAGATTTGCAAACGGGAAAAAGCAACCTAGAACTAATTAACGAATGATAGAAAACATAATAGGGCTACTAGCAATAGCCAAAGGAGAAACGGAAAACATAAGAATAGCGCAAGGCGTTAACAAGATGCCAGAAACATTAAAAGAGGGGTTTAAAAAAATTAAAGTACAGTTAAGATGGCAGAAAAAAAGATAATTGAGGTAAATGTAAAGACTGGAAAGGGTTTTGATGATTTAAAAACAAAAGTTGAAGATGTAAAGAAAGAAACAAATAAAACATCCGAAGCCACTCAACAACTAGGATCTAAATTAGATACTGTAACAGGTGGAGCAGTAAGTAAATTCAAGGGAATGTTAACCGCTATTAAATCCGTTAATACTGGATTTAATTTAATGAAGTTAGCGATTATAGGCACGGGTATAGGTGCTTTATTAATTGCAATTTTAGCCGTTAAAAAAGCATTTGAAGCCAGCGAGGAAGGTCAGAACAAATACGCTAAAATATTAGGCGTAATAGGTTCTATTACTGGTAATTTAATGGATTTGTTAACCGATTTAGGGGAACTTATTATATCTGTATTTGAAAATCCTAAAAAAGCTATAAATGATTTTGCTAATTTAATAAAGGATAATATAGTTAACAGGTTTAACGGGCTATTGGAACTTATACCCCAATTAGGGTCAGCCGTTCAAAAATTATTTGAGGGTGATTTTAGCGGAGCGGCTAAAACAGCAACCAATGCGGTAGCTAAAGTAACATTGGGAGTTGAGGATTTAAGCGGTTCAATAGAAAATGCACGGAAAAAGTTAAAAGAGTTATCTGATGAGGTAGCAGACGACGCAAGGAAAGCAGCAAATATAGCGGATAAAAGGGCTAAAGCGGATAAATTAGAGCGTGATTTAATCGTTGAAAGAGCCAATGCTAATAGAAAAATAGCAGATTTAAGGGATAAGGCAAACAATAGAGAGTTATTTTCAGCACAAGAAAGAATTGAATTTTTAAAAGAAGCCAGTAAAATATCCGAAAATATAACGGAAAAAGAAATTAAAGGAGCTGAATTAAGAAGGGATGCATTAATTGAAGAAAATACACTATCTAAATCAAATAAAGAAGACCTTGAAGCCGAAGAGCAAGCCAAGGCTAGGGTAATTGATTTAGATACACAAAAATTAAATTTACAGAAGGCATTAACGGCACAAATTCAAAGCCTTAATAGTGAAGCTTCATCAGCTAATAGGGCTAGACTTGAAGAAGGTAAAAAGGAACTAGAGGAAGAAAATAGAAAAGCAGATGAGGAAAGAAAAAAGGCAGAGGAGAAAATTAATCAAGAAATAAAGGACGAGCAAAAAAGACAAGAAGCTATAAATGCGTTAAGGGAAGAATTTAGGTTAGCTAATGAAGAAAGGGATGCAGAAACTGAATTAGAAAAAATAGAATTATTCAGGTCAAGAGATTTAGCGGAATTAGAAAGGCTAAACGCAACAGAAGA
>CBFHJN010000218.1:0-4992 GCA_965655805.1 Flavobacteriaceae bacterium | reverse complement strand
GGAAAAAATTTAAAAACAAAAAATAATAATGTTGCAATTATACACTGAATATAACTATTTTTAAATTAAACTTTTATCTTTAAAAATTGTTTAATGTTATGTTTCCTTATTTTTTTCTTGAGTTTATTATACTTACGTTTCAACTCTTTATGCGCCTGCTCCGGAAGAACTCGATTTTCAAATAAAGCCTTAATTGTCTCAAAGTTCGTTTCCATTTGATCCATTTTAGTTTTAGATGACCACATACCTTTTTCATGAATTCTGTAAACTGCCATATTGTCGTCTAACTTTTTAATTTTACCAGCTCCAACCTGAATAAAAAACAAAGGCCAGTCGCTTACCTGTAAATCGTCAAACCAAAGTGGCACTTTAAAGTTGTTCCTCATAACAACTGTAAGTGTTGCAATAAAACAATAATCTACCAAATCTACAACGGTTGTTACATCTGGAATATCTGATGAAGCAAAGTTTATTTCAAACTCACCTGTTTCTTGAAAATACTTTGTACTATTATGAAAACAGAGTTCGAAATCCAGATTGTTTTCTAAAAAATCTACTTGTTTCTGAAGTTTTAAAGGATCTGTCCAGTAATCATCTCCTTCACATAAAGCAATATACTTGCCCTTAGCTTTTGGAAAAACAAAATTTGCCCAAGGTTTATTCTTTTGAGAATATTGATTTTCTGTTTGCAAAATAGTAATGATTCTATCGTCCTTTTCTGCGAATGATTTTATGATTTTAGCTGTATTATCCGTTGAAGCATCATCATGAATAATAATCTCTATAGGGAAAGTGGTTTTTTGGATTAAAAACCCTTCAATAGTTTGATTTATATATTTTTCATGATTGTAAGCTGAACAACAAATACTTAAAAGTGGTAACGACATAGTAATTTATTTCTCTTTTATTTTAGCAGGATTTCCTAACAACAAGCAATTATCAGGAAATGACTTCGTAACATTGGCTTTCCCTCCAACTATACAATCATTCCCGAGCGTTAATTTTAGTGGCAAAATAAGTGAATTCATTCCAAATAAAACGCGATCACCTATGGTGCAATAGGAGCCAATCATTGAAATGGATGACATATAGCATGCATTTCCTAACATAGCATGGTGCGCTACCAAACTATTAAAATCAATAATACAATCATTCCCAATTTCAGAACACGTACTTATTTTGGAATACATATGAACGAAACAACCCTTACCTATTTTAGCCGAAGGGCTAACAAAGGCATTTGGATGAATTAAAGCTGGAGTAATTCCTCCTTTTTCGCGAATCTTGTTTGCCAAAGTTTGTCGTAATCTATTATCTCCCATTGTTACGGCAAAATTCATACCAGTTATATCGTTTTGTAACAGGTTTTCTGTGGTATCAATTATTTCAATACCTAAAACGGTTTGATGTATCAGATCAGAATTATAATGGTATAAGCCCTTTACATCATAACCACAATCTTGGGCTAATTCAATAACAACTTCGGTGTAGTTCCCAACTCCTAATAAATAAATTTCATTATTCAATTTAATCCAAGTTTTTTACAATTAAAAGACAAATTTTCAATACATCTTCTTCTTTCAAATCATAGTATAAAGGCAAACATAGTATTCGTTTTGAAATTGATTCAGAAATTGGCATAGATTTACCATTTAAATACGGAATCGTATTTAAAGATGGGTAAAAATAGCGTCTAGGAATAAGGGATGCTTCATTTAAGCCTGATATAACGGCTTTTAAAATATTTTCAGAAGGAAAAACGACTGGAAAGTATGCGCAATTATAATGCGTATTTTCTGTAATTTTCTGAAACTTTAACAAATCTGACACTTTTAAATTTTTTATATATACGTTATATAAGTGCTGTCTGCGCTTCATGATTTCAGGAAAATGTGGAAAAACAGCCAAACCCATAGCGGCTTGAAGCTCACTCATTTTAGCATTAATCCCAATACCGTAGAAATCATCAGTTCCTTTATGTCCAAAATTATGCTTATGAAATAATTTTTGTGAAAGTTCAAAATCAGATGTAAACATAGCACCTCCTTCACCTGTGTGGAAAATTTTAGTTGCGTGGAAACTGCAGGTACTCACGTTCCCAAAATTAAAAATACTTTCACCTTGATATTCCACACCAAAACAATGAGCGGCATCATATATAACTTTCAGATCATGCTTTTTAGCAATTTTTGATATCGCATCAATATCACATGGATTTCCAAAAACATGTGTAACAATAATCCCTGTTGTTTCTTCTGTAATTTGCGCTTCAATTTTTGAAGGATCTATATTAAATGTTTCCGGATCTATATCCACAAAAACGGGCTTGCAACCTTCCCAAACGATGACCGAAGAAGTAGCAATATAACTAAAGGGCGTTGTTATAACTTCACCAGTAAGTTTTAAAGCTTTTATAGCAATTTGTAAAGGTAAAGTGCCATTTGTAGTGGCTATCATATTTGGAATATTAAAATTTTCTTTAATTTTATTTTCCAATTCTTTAACTAGATTACCTCTGTTGGTCATCCACTTTTTATTCCAAGCACGCTTTAAAATTTTATTAAATTCTTCAATTGGAGGTAAAAAGGTTTGCGTAACGTTTATCATGAATTAGTTTTCAACTGAATTTGGATACGAAATTACAAATATAAATGGTTTACATTTGGTTACCAATCATTATTTTTGCTTTATGAACAAAGAAATTCAACAGACTTTAGGCTACTTAAAAACGGGCAAAACCATTCTTTACCCTACAGATACTGTTTGGGGATTGGGTTGCGATGCTACAAATCCAGAAGCCGTTTCAAGTATTTATAAACTTAAAAATCGTGTTGAGAGCAAAGCCCTTATTTGTTTAGTTTCTAGTATAGATATGCTTAAAACACACATTAAAAATGTTCCAGAAGCCGCCATCAATTATTTAGAAACAGCTGCAAAACCAACGACTATTATTTACAATAATCCACGGCTAATTGCACCTAATTTAGTAGCTGAAGATAATACGCTAGCTATCCGAATTGTGCAAAATGGTTTTGCTTATAAGTTACTTGAAGCGTTCCAAAAACCTATTGTTTCAACATCAGCAAATATAAGTGGTAATGCAGCTCCAAAATCATTCAAAGAAATACATCCAGACATTTTAAAAAATGTGGACTATGTTGTAAATTTGCCAGACGAAAAAATGAACGCTCAACCTTCTACTATTATTAAAATACGAGAAGATGGACGTGTTGACATTTTAAGAAAATAGAACTTTAAATTCCAAGCCTTAAAACCCAAAGTAATTTTTTGGAGTTTGAGATTTAGAATTTGGAATTTGATACCCATGAATTACAAAAACGCATTAAAACACGCCATATTTAAAACCATTTCAAAATCTGCTGAAGAATTACAGATGGAATCTTATGTAATTGGTGGTTTTGTTCGCGATTTTCTCTTAAAACGCGGTAACCCAAAAGATATTGATATTGTAGCCGTTGGCAGTGGCATTGAATTAGCCAGGCAAGTAGCAAGAAACCTTCCTAATAAACCAAAAGTTCAAGTTTTTAAAACCTATGGAACGGCCATGTTACGTTTTGAAGATATAGAAATTGAATTTGTTGGTGCGCGAAAAGAAAGTTATACCGAAAATAGCCGAAATCCAGTTGTTGAAAACGGCACATTAGAAGATGATCAGAATCGTCGTGATTTTACCATAAACGCCTTGGCTTTAAGTTTGAATCCTGCTTCTTTTGGCGATTTACTCGATCCGTTTCAAGGTGTTCAAGATTTAGAAAACAAAATAATTCGCACACCTCTAAATCCAGATATTACCTACAGTGACGACCCTTTAAGAATGATGCGTGCCATTCGTTTTGCTACACAACTAAATTTTACGATTGAAGAAAATTCTTTGAATGCCATTTCTAAAAATAATCACAGATTAGACATTATCACCAAGGAACGCATCGTGGTTGAACTCAACAAAATTTTAGAATCACCCAAACCATCTATTGGATTTTTATTGCTTGAACAAACCGGTTTATTAAAACAAATTTTACCAGAGCTGACCGCATTAAAAGGTATTGATGAAATAGAAGGGCAACGCCATAAAGATAATTTTTATCACACTTTAGAAGTTGTTGATAATATATCTGAAAACACCGATAACCTATGGCTTCGTTGGGCTGCCTTATTACATGATATTGGAAAAGCACCAACCAAACGCTTTCATAAAAAAATTGGTTGGACCTTTCATGCTCATGAATTTGAAGGTTCTAAAATGGTGTATCATTTATTTAAACGGTTAAAAATGCCTTTGAATGACAAAATGAAATTTGTTCAAAAAATGGTATTTATGAGTTCCAGACCGATTGTTTTAGCTGATGACATGGTTACGGATTCGGCAGTACGACGGTTGGTTTTTGATGCTGGCGATTATGTAGATGATTTAATGACACTTTGTGAAGCCGACATCACCACGAAGAACCCAAAGAAATTTAAAAAGTATCATAATAACTTTAAGCTCGTTCGTGATAAAATTATAGAAGTTGAAGAACGCGATCAGGTACGCAATTTCCAACCACCTGTTACTGGAGAAGAAATTATGGAAACCTTCGGCTTAAAACCATCACGAGAAATTGGTACCATTAAAGAAACGATAAAAGAGGCTATTTTGGACGGCAAAATTCCGAATGAACATGAAGCAGCTTTTCAGCTTATGTTACAAGAAGGCGAACGGTTGGGGTTAACAAGAAGTAGTGAGCAGTGAGCAGTTTTCAAATTGAAAAAAATAAAAAACCTGAAACTTTGAAACTTTGGATCTCTGAAAAAACAAAAAGAAATGAAAAAAGATAATAAAAACGTCATTTATTGGCTTCTTACGGGTTGTGTTCTTATTTTTATTATGGTGGTTGTTGGCGGCATTACCAGGTTAACCGATTCGGGTTTGTCTATGTCAGACTATAAACTCATTACCGGAACGATTCCGCCACTAAACGATGCTGAATGGCA
>CBFHJN010000217.1:0-5036 GCA_965655805.1 Flavobacteriaceae bacterium | reverse complement strand
TTAGAAAAAATGAAGATTTAGAGCAAAATTTCGATTCCGCAAAAAACGAAGCTTTAAATGCTTTTGGTGATGACACCATGTTTTTAGAAAAATATGTAGAAGATCCTAAACATATAGAAGTCCAAATTGTTGCCGATAATCATGGAAATATTCGCCATTTATTTGAACGTGATTGTTCGGTTCAGAGACGTCATCAAAAAGTGGTAGAAATGGCACCATCATTTAATGTTTCAGAAAAAGTAAAACAAGCCTTATATACATATGCCGTTAGTATTGCTGAAGAAGTTAACTACAACAATATTGGAACCGTTGAATTTTTAGTGGATAAGGAAGATAACGTCTATTTTATTGAAGTCAACCCAAGAATTCAAGTAGAACATACGGTTACCGAAATGGTTACGGGAATTGACTTGGTGAAAACACAAATTTTTGTAGCTGGCGGTTACAAACTGTCCGACCAACAAATTAAAATCTACGATCAAGATTCTTTAAAAACCTATGGTTTTGCTTTACAATGCCGATTAACAACTGAAGATCCCTCTAATAATTTCACACCAGATTACGGAACCATAACCACCTACAGAAGTGCAGCAGGAATGGGAATCCGACTAGATGCAGGAAGTATTTATCAAGGATATAGCGTGAGTCCTTTTTTCGATTCTATGCTGGTAAAAGTTTCTGCTCATGGAAGAACTTTGGATGGAGCCGTCCGTAAAATGGTGCGTGCTTTAAAGGAATTCCGTGTTCGTGGCGTAAAAACAAATATTCATTTTCTTCGAAATGTTATTCAGCATAACACCTTTAAGGAAGGTAAAGTTACGGTCAATTTTATACAAAATACACCGTCACTTTTCAATATTAAATTACCACAGGACAGGACCTCAAAAGTTACGCAGTTTTTAGGTGAAGTGATTGTAAATGGTAATTCAGATGTGAAGCATAAAGACGATAGTAAAGTTTTTAGAAACCCAAAAGTCCCGAAATTCCATTTAAAAGATCCGTATCCAAAAGGAACCAAAAATTTATTGACAGAGGTAGGTCCTGAAAAATTTTGTGAATGGCTTAAAAACGACCCTAAAATCCATTATACAGATACCACCATGCGTGATGCACATCAGTCCTTATTGGCAACCCGAATGCGAACCTTTGATATGCTAAAAGTCGCCGAAAGTTATGCTAAAAATCACCCAAACACCTTTAGTATGGAAGTTTGGGGTGGCGCAACTTTTGATGTGTGTTTACGTTTTTTACATGAAAGCCCTTGGACACGATTACGAGAATTACGAAAAGCGGTTCCTAATATTTTGTTTCAAATGCTACTTCGTGGCAGCAATGGTGTTGGTTACAAAGCCTATCCTGATAATCTTATTGAAAAATTTGTAGAAAAATCATGGGAAAATGGCGTGGATATTTTCAGAATTTTCGACTCCTTAAATTGGGTAAAAGCCATGGAGCCAAGCATTAATTATGTGCGCGACAAAACAGGTGGTATTGCTCAAGCAGCTATCAGTTATACAGGTGATATTTTAGATGTGAACCAAACAAAATACAACCTGAAATATTACACCCAATTAGCAAAAGACCTTGAAAATGCTGGTGCACATATGATAGCCATTAAAGATATGGCTGGTTTATTAAAACCGTATGCAGCAACGGAATTGGTTTCGGCTTTAAAAGACACTGTTAATTTGCCGATTCATTTGCATACGCATGATACATCTTCTTTGCAATCGGCAACTTATTTAAAAGCCATCGAAGCTGGCGTTGATGTGGTTGATGTGGCTTTAGGAGGTTTGTCTGGTTTAACATCGCAACCCAATTTCAATTCGGTTGTAGAAATGATGAAATACGAAAAGCGCGCTCACGCTTTCAATATGGATAATTTAAATCAATTCTCTAATTTCTGGGAAGACACACGCGAAATGTATTACCCATTTGAGTCTGGATTAAAAGCAGGAACGGCAGAAGTATTTAATCATGAAATTCCTGGAGGTCAATATTCCAATTTACGTCCGCAAGCCATTGCTTTAGGATTAGGTGATCGTTTTGAAGAAGTCAAAAAAATGTATGCCGAAGTTAATTTGATGTTTGGAAATTTAGTAAAAGTAACACCTAGTAGTAAAGTAGTTGGTGATATGGCGATTTTTATGGTGACAAATAGTTTAAAACCTCAAGATGTTATGGAACGTGGCGAAGAGTTTTCGTTTCCAGAATCGGTTATTAGTTTCTTTAAAGGCGATTTAGGGCAACCAACAGGCGGTTTTCCTAAAAAACTACAGAAAATTATTCTTAAAAATCAAAAACCATATACAGATAGACCAAATGCCCATTTAGAGCCAATTGATTTTGATTTAGAATACGAAGCCTTCAAAAAGAAATTCCAAAAAGGCTTTACAAGGGCTTTGGAGATTGAAGATTTTTTATCCTATACACTTTATCCAAAGGTGTTTGAACAAGCACATGAAAACTATAAATTATATGGCAATTTAGCATTGGTTCCTACCAAGAATTTCTTCTATGGCATGAAACAACGTGAAGAAACACTCATTGAATTAGAACCTGGAAAAACTATCATCGTGAGATTACTTTCCGTAGGAATTCCAAATGAAAATGGTGTCCGCATTGTGTTTTTTAGTGTAAACGGTGAAAACCGATTTGTGGAAGTTTTAGACCGCTCGTTAAACATTAAAAAAGAAGAGCATATTAAAATTGATCCCGAAAATTTAAATCATATAGGCGCTCCATTACAAGGTTCGCTTTCAAAAGTATTGGTGAAGCGTGGTCAGCAAATCAATGAAAATGATCCGTTATTTATTATTGAAGCTATGAAAATGGAAACTACGGTTACAGCCTTTAAAGCTGGAAAAGTAAAATCAATAACCTTAAAGGAAGGCAAAATGGTTATGCAAGATGATTTAATTTTAACCATTGAATAGTTAACTCAAATTGATAATATATCTTGTTAACGTTGTTCACTATTTTACTTTTTAATGTTCTTTAGGCATTCTGAAATAATAAAATAAAAAAAAGATAATGAAAAAACACATATTAAGTCTCTCAATTATAGCCATTTGCTGTTCTAATATACTTCAAGCGCAAAATACCATTGAACCACCTAAAGGGTATTCTACACAAATAGGAAATATGGTTTCTATGCTCGACGATTTAAAGTCTCGTGTTACCCAAAGTGTCCAAAATTTAAATCAAAATGAAGTCGATTTTCTACTAGACAACGATGCCAATCGCGTTGGTGCCATGATTTTTCATTTAGCCGCTACCGAAAAGTATTATCAAGTATTTACCTTTGAGAACAGACGTTTCAATAAAAAAGAAGAAAAGGAATGGCTGTTGCCATTGGAATTAGGCGAACCTGCTAGAAAAGAATTAGTGAATAAACCCATTAGTTATTATTTAAATATTTGGGATGATGTTAGAAAAGAAACCAAGAAATTACTAAAAACCAAAGATGACGATTGGTTTAATGCTCAAGTAAATAATTCCAGCAGGAATAACCATTGGGCTTGGTATCATGTTATGGAGCATCAAGCGAATCATATGGGACAAATTCGTTTAATTTTAAAGCGCGTTAATAGTAATTAAAGTTATTGAAAACTGAATAGAAAAATCAGTTAAATCACAATACTGAAAGGTTTAACAAGATTACTTCATCTATAGGAATGTAATTCAAAATTAAAACGTACCTTTGCACGAAATTTGGCAGGACCCGATGTTCTGTTATTATTATTCCTCAGGGTGAGGATGTGTTACTGGAAGTTTAGGTTAAGTATGTCGATTCACTTCTTTTGTAACACTACAAAACATAATCGAATACTTACTAAACACGAATGAGCACATTCCAAGATTTAGGTCTTAATGACGACCTATTACAAGCTATTACTGACATGGGTTTTGAAACCCCTAGTGATGTTCAAGCAAAAGCAATTCCTATTTTATTAGATAAAGAAACCGATTTGGTTGCCCTTGCGCAAACCGGAACGGGAAAAACAGCTGCATTTGGTTTTCCAATGTTGCAAAAAATCCAAATTGACAGTCGTACAACACAAGGTTTAATTTTATCACCAACGCGTGAACTTTGTTTGCAAATTGCTAATGAAATGAAAGCCTATGGCAAACATTGCAAAGGTCTAAACGTTGTTGCCATTTATGGTGGAGCCAGTATAACCGAACAGGCTCGCGAAGTTAAAAGAGGTGCACAAATTATTGTGGCTACGCCTGGCCGTATGAAAGATATGATTAAGCGCAGATTGGTTGATATTTCTAAAATTGAATATGCCGTTTTAGATGAAGCGGATGAAATGCTAAACATGGGTTTTAAAGAAGATATTACAGATATCTTATCACATACACCTGAAGAAAAAAATACCTGGTTATTTTCTGCTACCATGCCTATAGAAGTTGCTTCTATTGCTAAAAAATTCATGGATAATCCTATTGAAATTACCGTAGGAAATAAAAATGAAAGCACGAGCCAAGTAACCCATGAATACTATTTAGTGAATGCACGCGATCGTTATGCGGCCTTAAAGCGTTTAGCGGATGCAAACCCAGATATTTTTTCTGTTATTTTCTGTAGAACCAAGCGTGACACACAAAAAGTTGCCGAACAATTAATTGAAGATGGTTACAGTGCAGGCGCCTTACATGGTGATTTAAGCCAGAACCAACGTGATTTGGTGATGAAATCTTTCAGAAACCAACAAATTCAAATGCTTGTGGCTACAGATGTTGCAGCTCGTGGAATTGATGTAGATGATATTACACACGTTATTAACTACCAATTACCAGATGAAATAGAAACCTACACGCACCGAAGCGGACGTACTGGTCGTGCTGGTAAAACAGGTGTTTCCATGGTTATTGTTTCAAAAAGTGAGGTTCGGAAAATAAAAAGTATTGAGCGCATCATAAAAAAAGACTTCATCAAGAAAGACATTCCAGATGGTATGGAAATTTGTGAGGTTCAATTAATGTCACTTGCCAATAAGATTCATAATACAGAAATCAATCATGAAATT
>CBFHJN010000216.1:0-5067 GCA_965655805.1 Flavobacteriaceae bacterium | reverse complement strand
CGTACAAGTTCTATTTGGCTCTATTTTAGAACCTGTTTTTATGGGAAAATCCTTTTCTGTAAATGTGATAACCGTTTTGGTTATGCTGATGCTCTGGGGTTATATTTGGGGTATTCCTGGTCTAATAATGGCTATTCCTATAACTGTGTTCTTAAAAATTATGTTTGAACAATTTGAAAGCACTAAAGTGATAGCAACTTTGTTATCTGGTAAAAACTAACGTATTTTCAAGGTTAAATTTTTTTAAAATTGAATTGAAAGGTCTTAATTTTCTGTATCTTTCAATTATGAAAAAGTTTACTATTTTACTCCTGTTTTTATTCACTTTAAACAGTTTCGCATCATATATTTTAGTACCAATGGATGCCGAAAGTCAGAAAAATCATTTGAAGGCCTACGGTATTACCTATTGGACATTGGATAATCAATTAAAAGTAAATTGGTTGTTAAATTATAGAGGTGGTTCATTTTTATTACCAGATACAGAACGTATTCGTAGAGAATGTCAAATACGAGGCGTATCATTTGAAGTGCTTTCTGATGCGAAAGCTGAAGCCATCCTTACGGAAATTAGCAGTCCAAGTAAAAACATGGAATCTGTAATATTGGAAAAAGCACCTAAAATTGCTGTGTATTCACCTAAAGGGAATTTACCTTGGGATGATGCTGTTACTATGGTATTAACCTATGCTGAAATTCCATACGAAACCATTTATGATGAAGAAGTATTGAATGACGCCTTGTTGTTATATGATTGGTTGCATTTGCATCATGAAGATTTTACAGGTCAGTTTGGGAAATTTTATGCCAATTATAAGGCGGTTTCTTGGTATATTGAAGAAAAGAAGGCAGCCGAAGCGTTGGCAAAACGATTAGGTTTTAATAAAGTGTCCGATTCAAAATTAGCAGTTTCAAACAAAATTAGAGATTACGTTATTGGTGGTGGATTTATGTTTGCCATGTGCAGCGCAACCGATAGTTTTGATATTGCCTTATCTGCCGATGGTGTGGATATTTGCGAGCCTATGTTTGATGGCGATGCCAGTGATGCTAATTACCAAAGTAAAATTGATTATAATAGAACCTTTGCTTTTAAAGATTTCATTTTAGAACGCGATCCAAATGTTTACGAGTTTTCATCGATTGATATGACTACCAAACGTCAAATTCCAAAAATGACCGATTATTTCACTTTAATGGATTTTTCGGCAAAATGGGATCCTATTCCAACTATGTTGTGTCAAAATCATACGGCTTTAGTAAAAGGTTTTATGGGACAAACAACAGCTTACAGTCGCGATCAGATAAAAGCCAATGTGTTGGTCATGGGTGAAAACAAAACCAATGGCGAAGCTAAATATATTCATGGTATTAAAGGAAAAGGGTTTTTCACATTTTATGGAGGTCATGATCCCGAAGATTATACCCATAAAGTAGGCGATCCGAAAACAGAATTAGACTTATATCCAACATCTCCAGGCTATCGTTTAATTTTGAATAACGTGTTGTTTCCTGCGGCTAGGAAGAAGAAACAGAAAACCTGATAATTACGATTGCTAATTATAACATGTTAGGGTACAAAAAAAATCCGAATCAATTAAGATTCGGATTTTAATTATAAGCGAAATATGTTTTACAATAGGCGAAACCGCCTTACTTTACTTTATTTACTACAGCTGCAAATGCATCTGGGTTATTCATAGCTAAATCGGCTAAAACCTTACGGTTTAATTCGATATTGTTAGCTTTTAATTTCCCCATAAACTGTGAGTAAGACATACCATGTTGTCTAGCTCCAGCGTTAATACGTTGAATCCATAATGCACGGAATGTTCTCTTTTTGTTTCTACGGTCTCTATACGAATATTGCATCGCTTTATCAACCGCATTTTTGGCTACTGTCCAAACGTTTTTACGACGTCCAAAGTATCCCTTTGCTTGTTTAAGCACCTTTTTTCTTCTGGCTCTTTTGGCAACAGAATTTACTGATCTTGGCATAATTTTAAATTTTTTTGTAGTAGGCGATCTTTTTCAGATACTTCTTTGAGCCTAACTCCAGGGTTTATAAATAATTCTAACCGAACGTTATTACAATTATTTTAATCGTAATTGTTCCTTAATGCTGTTAACATCATTCTCATGTACTAATGTACTATGTGTTAATGCTAACTTACGCTTTTTAGATTTCTTTGTTAAGATGTGACTCTTAAAAGCGTGCTTTCTTTTAATTTTACCAGTACCAGTAATTTTAAATCTTTTCTTGGCACTAGATTTGGTTTTCATTTTAGGCATTGTTCTTCCTAGTTTAAGTTATTTCGCTTACTATCTTTAATCTGTTCCGAAGCGTCGGAATCAGCTTTATTTTGATTTTTTTGGAGCGAGAAACATTGTCATTCGTTTACCCTCCAATTTAGGCATTTGTTCTACTTTTCCTAAATCCTCTAAATCTTGCGCTAAACGCAATAAAAGAATTTGTCCTTGTTCTTTAAAAACAATGGAACGACCTTTGAAAAATACAAACGCTTTTAATTTGGCACCTTCTTGTAAAAACTTCTCGGCATGTTTCTTTTTAAATTCGTAATCATGATCATCTGTTTGAGGACCAAAACGAATTTCTTTTACAACTACTTTCGAAGCTTTCGCTTTTAAAACCTTCTCACGTTTCTTTTGTTCGTAAAGAAACTTCTTATAATCCATCACTTTACAAACCGGAGGATCTGCTTTTGGTGATATTTCAACAAGGTCAAGTCCTTGTTCATCGGCTATAGCCAATGCTTCTTTTGTTGGGTAGACACCTACTTCAACATTGTCACCTACTAAACGCACTTTTTCAACCCTAATTTTAGCGTTGATTCTGTGCTGATCTTCTTGGCTTACTCTTCGTGGAGCCTGTCTTCTTCTACGTATTGCTATGGCTTTATAATTTTAGTTTAACTTAATTTTATTAAAATTGTTTTAATGTTTTATTGACTTCTTTGTTTAAAATGTCTGTGAACTCTTGTACAGAAATCATGCCAAGATCCTCACCACCATGCTGACGAACTGAAATTTTACTTTCTTGTTCTTCATTCTCACCGACAATAATCATATATGGGATTTTCTTCATTTCGGCTTCCCGAATTTTCTTACCCATCGTTTCATTTCTATTGTCAATTAGGGCGCGAATTTCGTCATTTTCTAGCGAATTTAAAACTTTTTTCGCGTATTTTTCATATTTCTCACTAATTGATAGCACGATTACTTGATCTGGCACTAACCACAATGGGAAGTTTCCTGCTGTATGTTCTAACAAAATAGCTACAAAACGCTCCATGCTACCAAAAGGTGCACGGTGAATCATAACGGGTCTGTGTAGCTCATTGTCACTGCCTTTATAAGTTAAATCAAAACGTTCAGGTAGATTATAATCAACCTGAATTGTTCCTAATTGCCATTGTCTTCCCAAGGCGTCTTTAACCATGAAGTCTAATTTTGGACCATAAAAGGCAGCCTCACCAGTTTCGACTACAAAGTTTAAATTTTTGTCCTTGGCAGCATTTAAGATGGCAGCCTCGGCTTTTTCCCAATTTTCATCACTACCTATATACTTTTCTGGTTTGTCCGGATCACGTAAGGACACTTGTGCAGTAAAATTCTCAAAACCAAGTGAACCAAATACATATAGTACTAAATCAATGACCTCTTTAAATTCCGTGTCTAATTGGTCTGGCATACAAAATATGTGAGCATCATCTTGTGTAAAACCTCTTACGCGTGTTAATCCGTGCAATTCACCACTTTGTTCATAGCGGTAAACTGTACCAAATTCGGCAAAACGTTTTGGTAAATCTTTGTATGACCATTGACTGCTATTGTAAATTTCACAATGGTGTGGGCAGTTCATAGGCTTTAATAAAAACTCTTCACCTTCTTTTGGTGTTGTAATAGGCTGGAAACTGTCTTCACCGTATTTGGCATAATGTCCAGACGTTTCATAAAGTTCTTTTTGGCCGATATGTGGTGTTACAACCATTTCATAACCTGCTTTCTTTTGTGCTTTTTTTAGAAAGTTTTCTAAACGCTCACGTAAAGCGGCCCCTTTAGGTAGCCATAAAGGTAAACCTTGTCCTACTTTTTGAGAAAATGTAAAAAGTTCCAATTCTTTACCCAGTTTACGATGGTCGCGTTTTTTAGCTTCTTCTAATAAATGAAGATACTCTGTTAATTCTTTTTGCTTCGGAAATGAAATACCATAAACACGAGTTAGTTGTTTGTTGTTTTCATCACCTTTCCAATAGGCTCCAGCAACACTTAATATTTTGACGGCTTTTACTATCCCAGTATTTGGAATATGTCCGCCACGACATAAGTCGGTAAATGTGTCATGATCACAAAATGTGATAGTACCATCTTCTAGGTTTCCTATTAAATCTAACTTATAATTATTCTTCTCTCTATAGTAAGACAGTGCTTCTAGTTTTGAAACTTCACGCATATTGAATTCATGTTTTCCACGCGCTATTTCTAGCATTTTGTCTTCAATAGACTTGAAATCTTTATCTGAAATGGTTTCGTCACCTAAATCAATGTCATAATAAAAACCATTTTCAATAGCAGGACCTACCCATAATTTAGCAGTAGGGTAAAGTTTTTCAATAGCTTGAGCTAAAATATGTGCACTAGAATGCCAAAATGCTTTTTTGCCTTCATCATCGTTCCAGGTATATAACAAGAGTGCCGTTTGTTGTTAATGGGGTTTTGGTTTCTACCACTGTATCATTAAATTTTGCAGAAATAACGTTTCTGGCTAATCCTTCGCTGATGCTTTTTGCAACGTCCATGGGAGTTGTTCCTTTCTCAACCGACTTAATACTGCCATCTGGCAATGTAATATCTATCATTATATATGGTGTAATTATGAAACGACAAATATAATATGATAAATTTTGACAAACAATATATATATAGGTATAAATTTAGATATCTATTGGTAAGGTCTTTTTATATGAACTAGTATTGTCTGGAACTTCTTCTTATAGTGCACCTAATTTTGGAGAGTTATAGAGATTTTGGTATTTCATTATTGTG
>CBFHJN010000215.1:0-5147 GCA_965655805.1 Flavobacteriaceae bacterium | reverse complement strand
TCGGCCACTATGGGAGTTGGCGCCACTGATACGATAACCGTATCTTCTGATGAACATCCATTCCTTATTACCTGCACTGTATAAGTTGTTGTTGTCGTTGGGCTAACGGTTATGCTTGCCGATGTTTCCGTTGTATTCCATAAATAGGTATCACCACCAGAAGCCGTTAAGGTTACAGAATTGCCTTCATCAATTGTAACATCACTTCCCGCATTTGCAACAGGTACGCTATTCACTGTAACAACCACATCATCGGTAACTGTATTTCCGGAACCATCCGTAAGTGTAACCGTATAGGTTGTTGTTTGAGTTGGACTAACTTCTATATTTTGAGTTGTTTGACCTGTATTCCAAGAAAAATTAGTTCCACCAGTTCCATACGCTGTTAAGTTCGTGGATTCTCCTGCACATATTATAATATCATTACCAGCGTTAACGCTCATACCTTGAGATACTTGTGGATACTCTAAAACAAACGATGGCGATCCACTTTGACTCATAACACTTGAATCATTCCAGTTACTAGCAAATATCATTTTGGTACCATTTCTATTTGGCACTACTTGTGTTTCATGTAAATAAGAAGAAGGCGCAGCATTATGCTTTCCATAGCGTTCAATTGTTCCGGAACCATCTAGTTTTATTGCAAAAATTTCAGAAGGTGCAACAGGGTTTGTTGGACAGCATTGCTCGCTAATATATGCCCATCCTGGCCTGTCAACATTTTGTGTTGAAATATGCCCTCCCCAAATTCCACGACCATTCACGTAAGGAAATAATTTGGTAACACCTTGACCATCTAGTCGTGCCATATATAGGCTAAATCCAGAATTCCATTCACTTTCACCACCATATTCAACAATAACTTCATTCCCAAAAGCATCTACACCTAAATCACCATGTTCTGTATTGTGATAAATATGTTGCTCATTAGTCATATCTATATTATAGGATTTAATACCTGCAGTTGGCCCAGTTCCATTATCTTTATATTGCGCAACTGCAAATCCACCTAGTTGAGATACGGAAAACCAATCTAGCTCATTACTATTAGAACCTATATCTTTAGTTCCGGTAATTACATTGTTTTGAATATCATAAACGATTAAAGTGGAATTACTGCCATTTCGACCAATAAGACCTACATAACGGTCAAATTTATCTTGATTACCTTCGCCAAAACCAAAATCGACTGAAGCGTAATTTGAAAAACGATGCAATACAGTTCTCTGATTGCTATTAACATTATGCGAAACAAAACTATTTCCATCTGTTCCGTACATGATATTGGGTTGTGTATGACTCCAGCGTCCATAGCTTGGAATGTCACTCCAATACAAAAATTCGTAGGTTTCAGCATCTAATATTGCAGCAGGATAACCAGCCATTTTTATTAAGGTCTCATCACTATTCCAAGTTTGATCACGACTATAATTGTGTCGTAATCTTTGGCCAGTAACATTAAATGTACTCGCATCAGAAATTCTAGTAATAGAACTTCCTGACATAGATTCCGTAAACGTTTCTAAATAACCAGGAAGCGGTGTGCTAGGCTGCTGATAAGATTGATAGTTAACATTAGGTAACTGAACTTGTTCCGGGTACGATTGTGCCGCTATTTTATTTGGGGCAAAAAACAAAAGTAACATGCCTATGGCTATTCCTTGTAAAAGAAATTTCCTCTTAATTTTATTATTCATTTGGGGCAATTTGCTATTAATATTTGTAAAACTATATATTCAACTTATATCCAAAACAACTTCTGCACATTTATTCGATGAAATACAACATTCCTGTAAGAATTAAACTACTAAAAATGCATTTTGTAGTATTTTTTGTACTTTTTGTCGATAAAATTTCAGGTAAATAGTTTTGGAGAGAAATGGAATGACGACAAATATACGGTTGTTAACTAGATTTGGATGTTTTTGTTTATCACTTAATATCAACATGTTATCAACAAATCGAAAATTGGCGATTATTCATACAAATAGGTTATTCATATCTAAAAATGGTAGTTAGTCTAATTAATGTATCTCACTCTTATTTTAAATAAAAAAATATTTACTTTTAACCTGCTATTAATTAAATTTTATGTCCAATCTTCAAACTGAAGGTGAATTTTCAGTCTTAAAAAAACCTAAAGTTGCCTTTGTAATATCCAGTCTTACATCAGGTGGTGCCGAACGTGTTTTAAGCACGTTGGCCAATACTTTGGTTAACGATTTTCAGATTACAATCATTACCTTATACAATGGGAAACCATTCTACGAATTGGATAGCAGAATTCATTTAGTTTCCTGTAAAGAATCCTATAACAGAAACATGAATTTCATTGATTCTCTTGTAAACAATATATATATGATTGGCCGTATATACCGCTATTTAAAGAACGAACAGATTTCAGTGAGTATTGGTTTTATGACCACAACTAATATTTATACCACAATAGCCAGTAAATTAGCTAACATACCTTGTTTAATTAGCGAAAGAACACATCCAGACTTTGATCCATTGTCAAATTTTTGGATAAAAGTACGAGCCAAAGTATATCCACATTGCACCAAATTAATTGTACAGACTGAAAATATCAAATCCTATTTTGGCAAATTCTTAAATTCAAATAAACTAGTCATTATAAAAAATCCATTAGCTGATAAATTAATAGCTTTTAGAGATGCTACCGTAAAAAAAGAACAAATAATTTTGAGTGTAGGCCGATTGGACTCCGTTAAAAATCAACGGTTATTAATTGAAGCGTTTGCCGAAATGCAACCTACAGGCTGGAAAATCCAAATTGTAGGAGAAGGTGCTTTGCATAATGAATTAGAGCAACTCATAAAACAATTACATTTAGAAACATCCATAGAATTGGTTGGCAGTGTTGATACGATTCACACCTATTACAATAGCGCTAGCATTTTTGCATTCACGTCTAATTTTGAAGGATTTCCAAATGCTTTAATAGAAGCTATGGCTTTTGGTTTACCTTGCGTTTCTACCAATTGTCCATCTGGACCTTCTGAAATTATTGAAGATGGCGAAAATGGCTTTTTAATTCCCGTTGGCGACAAACATATGTTGAAACGAAAATTAGAAATTCTAATGAATCAAGGAGATTTAAGAGAACGGTTTGGTGCTGCTGCAAAAAAAAGCACCTCAAAATTTGAATCAGCACATATTTCAGAACAATGGAAACAGTTATTAACAAAGGCGTTACAAGATTAATATGAATTTACAAGCCCTTTTACCATCTTATACCAATCAGCCTTCTGGTAACTATAACTATCGCTTTACCATATTTACGCCAGTTTATAATAGAGCTGACACTTTGGAACGCGTTTTTAAATCGTTAGAAAGTCAGTCCTTTAAAGATTTTGAAATGGTGATTATTAATGATGGTTCTACCGATCACTCCCATGAGGTCATTGAAGCGCTTATAAAAACAGCTTCATTTCCAATAAATTATATAAACAATGCTGTTAACAAACATAAAATGGCTTGCTTTTTTCAAGCTATACAAGTGGCAAAGGGCCAATTTTTACTCCCTTTTGATTCTGATGATGCTTGCGTTCCACAAGCATTAGAATTACTGAACAAGGAATACGAACAAATTCCAGAAAATTTAAAACCTCAAATAAGTGGTGTTACTTGTTTATGCGAAGATCACAACGGAAATTTAGTTGGTAAGGCTTTTGAAAAACAACCGTATTATAGTAATACCTTCATGTCGCAACGAGAACATTTAGAAGCCACAGAAAAATGGGGATTCACAAAAACCGACGTTTTAAAGGGTATTCAAATCAATGATGCCATTTTTGCAAAAGGCTATATTCCCGAAGGTGTAATTTGGGAATTGATTGCAAAAGAAGGGTTTCAAACAAAATATGTGAATCATATATTACGTATTTACTATTTAGATACAGAAAATGCTATTTCTATTCAGAACCATAAAAAAGACGCATTCGGAATGGCTATATATTCATTGTGTATTTTGAATTGGTTTTATGCTGATTATTTTACCAAGTACCCCATGCTTTTTGTTAAACGCATTTTAACACTACTACGCGCTGCCATATTTTTAGAGTTTAACTTAAAGGATTATTACAAAGCCATACAACCATCAACCCTAAAATTATTATTCGTTTTGGGTTGGCCATTTAAAAAACTATTAAAAAACACCTAGTTTTTATGAAAATAACAAACTTAATAAAAACGGTATTTAATAAGGTAAAAAACAATCCAACCGCTATTAATATTCTTATTGTAGGGACTATTACAGTATTGGTTAAGTTTTTTGGTTTTTATAAAGAAGTTATTATTGCTGGTGAATTTGGGCTTTCTGAATTATTAGACACTTTTTTTATCGCCTTATTATTACCAGGATTTATTAATGAGGTTTTTTTAAGCGCATTTAATTCGGTATTTATTCCAAACTATATAGCTGAAGAAAAAACAAACAAAAATATAGGCGCTTTTCAAACTACGAGTTTTGTGGTAACCATCGGAACATCTTTGGTGTTTATGGGCATTGCCTATTTATTTACAGATGTTTTTTTAGAACTCTTTTTTTCTGGCCATACTTCTAGTTATTATGAATTAATTGTTCTACAGTTTCACTACTTATTACCTTGTATATTAATTTGGGGTTTAACATCCTTACTTAGTGGATTGCTCAACATTTATGGTGAATTTACATATTCTTCGCTTTATCCAATTATCACATCCATTGTTATGATTGTAGGTGTTGTTTATTATCGTGAAGAATTAGGGGAACGTGTATTGGCTGTCGGCATGTTGATAGGAAGTATCTTACAACTACTATTCTTATTCAGCATTACCGTAGGAAAACGCATTTTAAAATTTGCAGTTCCAGATTTTAAAAGTACCAATGCCATTTTAATGTTTAAGCAAGTGCCAGCCAAAGTATCTTCTGGGTTTTTAACGGGACTCATTCCAGTAACCGATCAATATTTTGCTGCGCAATTAATCGTGGGTTCCATTGCCGCTTTAAATTACGGAATGAAAATTCCGGCATTCTTCACAACCATATTTATTATTGCTTTAGGAAATGTACTTCTGCCCTATTTTTCGAAATTAACCATTGATGATCCTGATAAATCTTTTAAAACCTTGTTCCTACTCAA
>CBFHJN010000214.1:0-5164 GCA_965655805.1 Flavobacteriaceae bacterium | reverse complement strand
TTCTATAGGATCTACATCTGTAATCCCAATAATATATGCCACAATACTATTGGCTCCACTACCGCGTCCTACGTGAATATAACCTTGACTTTTGGAGTAGTTCACAATATCATAATTAATGAGAAAATAGGATACAAAATTCATCTCCTGAATCGTTTTGAGTTCGGTTTCTAGTCGATCGCGTACTTTTTGGGATGGATTAGCATAACGTTTATGAATTTTCTGCTCACAGAGATTTCTTAATAAATCAAAATCCGCTATTTCAGACTCCAAATACACACTTTGATTTTGCGAAATACGATCGGAACCAAAATTAAATGCAATAGAACATGCGTCTAACAAGTGCTTCGTGTTGTCCAAAATGAATGGAAACAGTTGAAAATAGTCTGATAATTTATCAAGTGAATACATTCTGTCCGTTTCACTACATTCTTCGGTTTTAGATAATTTACTCAACAACGTATTCTTATCAATGGCGCGTAATAAGCGATGCGCATTGAAATCTTTTTTATTCCGAATCGTCACTTGCTGCTGAACCACCAACTTATCTGTATAATCTTTGTAGATAGTAAACGGTAGTTTTTTAAGATCGCTAATGCTGACGCCTATAAATTCATATTTTTCAAATTTCGTTTTCTCTAAAAGCATCACCTGTTCCAAAGGATAAACCACAAAAACATGTTTAAAATGTGGCGCCATTTCTGGAAGTGCTTTCTTTTGATGTGCATATTCTGATAAAAAAGCATTCAACTCTTGAAAACCTGCGTTGTTTTTTGCAATACCCACAAATTGCTGTTTGGCACCATTTCTATAATCGATTCCCACAACGGGTTTGATGTTATACTCTTTCGCTTTTCTAATAAAATTTAAACAAGCTGATGTATTGTTGATGTCCGTTAACGCTATATGTTTCACATCATATTCTTGAGCCATTTTTAAAAGTTCAACTTCCGAAAACGTACCAAAACGCAAGGAATAATATGAGTGACAATTAAGATACATTAGTGTTTTCGGTGTGCTAAAATGACTGGTGGTTCACCATTAAATGGATTTTTAAAACGTCCAATAGTTTTTGCTCCCATGGATGCGGCTCGTTGAATACTTAATTCGCCATATTTATTACGAATGGTATCCATAGCATTGTATAAACTCAACATCTCCTCGGTGTCATCAAACAAATTAATCTGATAATTTCCTGTAACAATATGGGTGAATTTAACGCCTACCAAACGGATGAGTAAACGACGTTGGTACAGTTTATCAAACAATTCCAAAACCGCAGGAACTAAAATATGGTCAGCGCTGGTGTACGGAATTTTAATTTGTTTGGTATAGGTATTAAAATCGGAGTATCGAATCTTTACAGCAATACAAGCCGTTAATTTATCGGATCTTCGCAACTGAAACGCCAAATTTTCTGCCATGGCAAAAATGGTGGTTCGTAATTTGGCAACATCAATGGTGTCCTTGGTAAACGTGCGTTCCGTAGAAATAGATTTACGTTCATGAAACGGAATTAATGGTGGATTATCAATGCCATTGGCACGTTTCCAGATGGTTTTTCCGTTGGCACCCAAAACACTTATCATCATTTCTAATGGCATTTGTTGTACCACACTTACACGGTCTACGCCTAAATTTCTTAAAATCTGGTAGGTTTTTTCACCAACCGATGGAATTTTCCGAATAGATAATGGTGCTAAAAACGATTTTTCAAAACCACTATCAATCCGTAATTGGTTATTCGGTTTGGCTTCACCTGTCGCGACTTTCGATACAATTTTATTAGCCGATAAACCAAATGAAATGGGCAATCCGGTTTCACTTATAATTTTCTGGCGTAACTCTGAAGCATATTTATAGCTCCCGAAAAATTTATCCATACCACTTAAATCGGCATAAAATTCATCAATACTCGCTTTTTCAAAAACAGGCACACGTTCTTTGATAATTTCGGTTACCATATGCGAATATTTGGTATATATAGATGAATCACCACGAATAACAACTGCTTCTGGACATAAGCGTTTGGCTACTTTCATGGACATGCCAGAATGCACACCAAAACGTCTGGTTTCATAACTGCAGGCAGCCACCACACCTCTATCGCCAGTTCCACCAACCAATAAAGGTCGCTTTTGTAGGCGACTATCTATTAGGCGTTCGCAGGACACAAAAAAGGTATCTAAATCCAGATGCAAAACGTGTTTTTTCATGTGTTTATATCTATTGTTTTTTTACTGTTAATGAATTATTAAGAATTTCCTTGATTGAAAACAATCATATTCTAAATGAATTTTTAATTATGTGAAGGTTTCAAATTTTTAGCTTTTCTTTTTTTCATCGCCAAAAAAAGAAACAAAAAAGTCTAGGCTTACGAACCTATATCTAAATTTATCATTTGATGCCTAAATTTTAGGAACTCGCATTAAAAACCTTCACATAATTTAAAATCTCGCATGCTCAAACAGCCTAAAATTTTACGCCATCTTCATTTCAAATTTTACGATAAATCTTCGATAGGCCGAAATAGGAATATCAAAAAAACAATCCCTAAAAAATTGAACTCTTGACAACTTCAACACACATAATCTGTTTAAAGCATTAAATAGAATTGTTTATGATATTATTGAATTGAAACTGCTTTTTGCTATGCGAATTTCACACTACAAATTTAGCTACATTATTAAGCAATTATTGCTTACATTTGTAGCATTATGAAAAATATAACAAAAAACATTCGGCATCTTCGGCACCTCAAGGGTTTAACCCAAGAAGTATTTGCAGACGACTTAAAAGTAACGCGTTCCAGAATCAGTTCCTATGAAGAAGGTCGCTCCACGCCTACTATTGATATGCTTATTCAGCTTTCAGATTACTTTAAAATTCCAGTGGATATTCTGATTAAAAATGACTTAACCAAATCTAAAGACACCTCGTTTATTGACATCGGGAACAAAAGGGTTTTATTTCCAATAACGGTAGATGCGGATAATGAAAACTTGATTGAAGTGGTTCCCATAAAAGCATCAGCTGGTTATTTATCAGGTTATGACGATCCGGAATATATTGAGCAATTACAAAAAATTAAACTGCCATTTTTACCCTCTGGGAAACACAGAGCGTTTCCTATTAAAGGAGATTCCATGTTGCCACTAAAAGAGGGCTCGTATGTGGTTGGAAAATTTGTTGAAGACCGAAATGATATTTCCAGTAATAGAACATACATTTTACTAACGCTAAACGATGGCATGGTTTATAAACGCGTTATCAACAACATTAAAGAATCCAATAATTTACTTTTAGTTTCGGATAATACGCTATACAAACCTTACGAAATACCAATTGATGAAGTTTTAGAACTTTGGGAATTTACCTGCAGCATCAACACCCAAGAATACGATCAGGAAGAATTAAAAATAAGCAGTATTATAACCATGTTTAACAGTTTAGGCGTGGAACTTAAATCATTAGAAAAGCACATAAAATGATATATACTATTATTGACGTTGAAACCACTGGACAAACGAATAGAATTACCGAGATTTCCATTTTCAAATACGATGGAAATCAAATAATAGATGAATTTACATCTTTGGTAAATCCGCAGGCATTAATTCCCGATTATATAACCGCTTTAACCGGAATTGATAATTATATGGTGGCCAACGCACCAACTTTTGAAGATGTTGCACAAGATATTCTTGCCATAACGCAAGACACTGTTTTTGTAGCGCATAACGTGAATTTCGATTATAACGTCATCAGAAATGAATTCAAATTATTGGATATTGATTTCAACCGAAAAAAATTATGTACCGTAAGATTATCCCGAAAATTATTTCCTGGATTTCCATCTTACAGTCTTGGAAAACTCTGTAAAAGTTTAGACATAAATTTAACCGATAGACACAGAGCCAGAGGCGACGCACAAGCAACCGTTGTATTGTTTGAGATGTTATTGCGAAAAGATGAAACAGGCGAAGTGTTTAGTGCTTTCTTAAATAAAAACTCTAAAGAAGGAACGCTGCCTTCTCATTTACCAACCGCTGTTTTTAATACCATTCCCAATACAGCAGGCATTTATTATTTCAAAAATAAAGTAGGCGATATTATTTATGTAGGGAAAGCCAAAGATCTGAAAAAACGTGTTTTGAGTCACTTTTATAGTAAAGCACAAAAATCATTGGATTTATGTCGCGAAACACGAGACATCGATTTCGAGCTAGCTGGTAGCGAATTGATAGCGCTTTTAATGGAAGATGCTGCTATCAAACAACATTTCCCAAAGTTTAATAAACAGGCCAAACGCAATCCAAAAAGCTACGGAATCTTTAGCTATCAAGACAGAAATGGTATTATGCATTTAGCATTCAACCCAGTTAAATCCTGCCCAAATCCGATTAAAATTTTTCATAATATTCGAGAATGTCGCTTGTTTCTAGAAGAAATCTGTACAAAATATGAATTATGCCCAAAATATTGTCACTTACAAGAAGGCGTTGCGCAATGTTGCCATTATAGCATTAAAACCTGTAAAGGTGTTTGCGCTGACGAAGAACAACCAAAAGATTACAACCAACGTGTTAATCATGCTATTGAAACGGTAACCAAAGTTGAAGCCTGCACCATTATAAAAAAACACGGCAGAACGGCTGATGAAGAGGCTTTTGTACTCATTAAAAATGGAATGTATTTAGGCTATGGTTTCATTGATAGAGCAGAACAAATTAATTCCACTGAAGATTTAGATAATTTTTTAATTCCGCAGAAAGACAGTTTAGATGTTCAGCAAATTTTGAGAACGTATGCATAATAGCTTATAAAAACAGTATTGTTTTCGTTAGGTTTCCATTATACGCCAAAAAAACATTAGAAACTTTAATGATATTCAAAATGTTTTTCGACCAAAATAAAATGTGTTTGACCAGTTGCTTTTAAATTTCCGTAAGCTAACTTAATTCACATGAAAATAATTAAAACAGCTAAAATTGAATTCAATACAGCTCATAAATAACGAATTTCCAAAGTATATTGACAATTATAAAACCTAAAACAAACTATTATGTCATTACTAACTATCATTTTAAATATTTTACTTCCACCTTTATCTGTTTTTATGCAAAAAGGTTTAGGAAGCGCATTTTTAATTAGTATTCTATTA
>CBFHJN010000213.1:0-5192 GCA_965655805.1 Flavobacteriaceae bacterium | reverse complement strand
TCACAATTGGTGTTATCAAACGATCTGGTTTCCCAGCATTCTAACGACGTTGTTGGTTCAGTAGGTTGTGTTCCGGATACAATCCAGCTACACGAATCCGTATCGAATGATCTAGTTTCCCAACATTCTAAAGCGGTTGTTGGTTCAGTTGGTTGTGATCCTGTTACAATCCATTCACAGTTTGTGTTATCGAAAGATCTTGTTTCCCAACATTCTAAAGCAGTTGTTGGTTCAGCTTGTCTTGTAACATTAACAGTTGCAACACATGTATCTGTTTGGCCATCAGCATCTGAAACAGTAAGTGTTACATTGACTGGTGTTCCTATATTATTACAATCAAATGAATTAATATCAATGCTATAATTCGTTATAGCTTCATCATCTGAAGATCCATTATTGATTTGAGCTGCGGTTACAGTCGCATTTCCAGTAGCATCAAGTTGTACGTTAATATTTTGGCAAACTGCAACAGGTGGATTTGATGTTGTGGCAACATCAGCTGTTAAATTAAGTTGATCAATAGCCATATCACTCACAAAACCTGAATTTGGTGTTGTGCCAGAAAAACGCAATTTAATGACTTGTCCATCATATGCGCCTAAATCGACATTTCGTTGTAACCAATTAGCATTATTGCTTCCTTGCTGTTGATTAGATAATGTATTGATAGTAGTCCATGATGCCTCATTATCAGTACTAACATCCACACGTAAGTCTCCCATTGGATTTCCAAATCTGTGGTAATAAAAAGTGAAATTTGCATTTTCATAATTAGTTAAATCAAAACAAGGACTTATTAGATTAACTGTTACGCTATTTCCAACGCGATTAGTTCCAGGTGGAGTAGAAGATTCTATAAAAAAGTATTGTCCAATTGTTGAATTCCCTGTTGTTTGCGCAGTATAATCTCTTGAAGGTCCAGTTCCACTTGATGGAGTTGTTCCAGAATTTAATGTCCAATTAGCATTTGTGCTTCCTGGATTAATAGTATCATCATTTGTGTCCTGAATCCAAGCGCCAATTCCAGTATTAAAATTTTCTAAATAAGGAAAGGAATTAATTACAGTTCCACTGCAAGGAGCAGGAACAGTCGTTGTAAACAATGTCGAACTACTGTAAGGAGACGTATTGGCATTACAGATAGCACGAACTTGAAATTGGTATTGTGTTGTTTGTGTTAAACCTGTTATATTTATTGTGTTGTTAGTAGTAGAGCCAGTTGTCCAACTAGGAGATCCAACCACTCTATAACGATATTGAAAGGTTGCTCCATTGGCAACATCCCAACTAATTGTGGCAGTAGCGGACCCAACGTTTGAAGTTATTATATTTGTAGGCGCTTGGCTTCCAATTGGGTTTAATAACACATCTGATAAGGTGATGGTCTGATAGTTTGCAATGCTTTGATTGGTTAGTGTAACCGGTTGATAGCAATCAGCTTCAATTAATATATCATAAGTTCCTGCATAAACAGGTCTATAAAAATCTCCTAAAGGTAAAGAGCTAACTGTATGTGAATTTACAGCATCATGTCCAACCAGTTTGATTGTTGCTTCAATAGGGTCTCCTGAAACCGCATCTTTTACTTTTCCATGGAATCCATAGGTTCCTTGAATTAAGTATTCAATTAAAGCTTCACGGTTATAATTCCAGTGGTTTACTAATTGATTTGAAGGAATTAACTTAACGTCTGATAACTCCATAGTGGATTCCTTGCACTGATGCGTATAATTCATATAATCTTGTCGGCCACCATACACGCGGTACCAATCTGCACCGTGCGTTATACCATTATTTAAGTAATCCATATATCCATTGGGACTATTGGCTTGGGCATTATCGGCATATTCTCGCGAAATATGAACAAACCAATCATCATCGGCATGTCTATCATACGTATTATCCCATGGGTAATTGACAACTTCTACACCACCATGAAAATTAGCAGACAGTACAAAATGCTGGTTTGCAGCAAAGTTCATGAAATGTTGGGTTTCTAATTCGTAGGACGTGTGACCGTTAGAATGGGGACCGTTTACATTGTCAGGGTAGTTTCGATTTAAATCCAAGCCGTTTGCATTTGCACGCCTAGCATTAGCAACTGATGTATTGGAAGCATTATTGTAATAGGTGCCATCTGGATTTGCCATTGGGTTAATCCATACTTCAGAATTGTCAATCAAATTTTTAATTCGTAAATGGTCTGAATGACCTGTATTGTTATATGCGGTAATGAAATAATCAATTAAATCTAACATTAAAGGGTAGCCCGTAATTTCGTCTCCGTGAATGGAAGAGGTATACATTACTTTTGGTTCTGCCTCATCGGTTCCGATATTATCAGAAATCTTTAAGAATAGTAAACGTTTGTTTCCTCCACTAGCACCTTCTGTTGTTCCTCCTATATCTACCAATTCGCAAATTGTTGGATGGTTGTCAGCAAATGCTTGCATTTGTGCAGCGTAATCTGCATACGTTGGATAAGCCGTTAATGGGAAGGTTAGGGGATATGGTCCTCTATTCTGTCTGGTTGGTAATTCATTAGACATAACAATTCCGGTAGCTTCATTATCGGTTGGATTTACTTGAAACGTTCTATTGGTTGTCTCGAATCTTCGGAATTGTTCTGTATTAGCCCAAGCATAAACAGTTCTGGTATTGGGATTGTAGTTCAGGATGGATAAATTGGACGTCATCGATTCTAATTCGGATACGTCCGATATTTGAAAGCTAAATGTGACTTCACCTTTATTCCTTAAATACTCATTTGCTTGTCTTGATGCATTTGTTTGAGCTTGCATCATACTGAAAGCAAATAAAAACACCAAAAGGGACGAAATGGTTTTTAGTTGAGAGTAGATTAATTTCATTGGGAGTTGGTTTTATTTATTTTGATGCTGCTAATATATATTTAATTTTCATAAAAACATCCATGAAATGCAATTAAAATCGATAAAGTGTAAATCTGTTAAGACAACTATTGTTTAAAACCCTGATAAACAGTTTTTTATGATTTGATTGCTTTTTATTAAAAGTAAGGTTTAGACTACTTTATTTTTTAGAGTATTGGTACTAATAGAAAATAAAAAAACCAGTGATTATAAATCACTGGTTTTTAACACTTAAATTAATAGGTAGTTTAGAAAATAATTTTTTTACTGGTATGTCCAGAATCAGTATAGATTTTAACAATGCCATATCGTTCTTTAGAAATCGTAATTGGTAATTTAACTTCTTTATTATTTACATTTTGGAAATTGCTTATCCGCTTACCTAATATATTATATATTTCAATTCTTATTATATTTTGATTTGATAGGCAGTACAGTTCTTTGGTATTTCTTAAGTATGAAATACGGGTCGTTTCCTTTTGGTTGTCATCAACGGAAAGTAATACTTCAACTGGAGGAGAGGGTAGGTTGTTGTTTTTAAAGGTGATGAAAAAACGATCTATGTAATTGCCTTCTGCTAGCGTTTCTTGAAAATCTATGTCATTTAATAATGTGTGGGTATTATTCTCTGCATCATATAGAAACACCTCAATCGGGTTGTTAAAATTCTCCAATTGATCTAACGCTATTTCAATGTTACCAGCATTTGATAAAAACATACCCAACGGATACTGTTTGGAATCGTCAAAAGCACCAACCCCTTGAATCACGTAACGTTGGTTGTTTATCATCCAGTTTAAATCGTCTGGATAGTTGTCCATATTTAGTGCATCATAACCGTAATCTACGCCATCGGTAGCAGCATTATCTGGAGTAAAACCTAAAAGTAAATGTCTGACATAGCCGTTTGGCATGGTAAAGTCGATTCTGACTAATTGTGGCTGACTAAAAGCCACTGAAGTTTTTGTGATATTAGCTATAGCTGGTGTTAAGCTTAAAAATAAAGCACAGAACACCCATGTGTATAAGTAGGTTAATTTATTCATTTTGAATTGGGGTTTAAATGAACGTTAGTTTGATTTGGGATTGCTAATATAGAATTTTATTTTAAAAACATCTATGAAATGCTAAAAAATTCGTTGAAATACAATAATTCGTATTTAGATACTTTGTTGTTTTCTTGAAATTCTTTTGTTTTCTTACGTTTTCGTTGCATTCATTGTTTTTCGTTGAAATCGTTGGTTTTTGTTGTTTTTGCTATTTTCTGTTGAAATGGCTCTTCCATACACTAGCTATACACTAGCCATACACTAGCTATGCATTATCTATACCTTTGTCACTTCTTGTGACTCGTTTTGAAATAGCTACACAGATTAATAAATCCTGATATGTTTATAAAATGAAAACGACCCCTCAAAATTCATAGAAAGGTCGTTGTTAATAGTAATTTTACAAAGCTTTATTGCTGCTTGACGATAATCTTCTTATTAATAGTTCTACCATCGTTTGTTTGTACCTTGATGATGTAATTTCCTTCTGATACTGAACGGACCGGAATTTTACATTCCTGTGATAATGGCGCATTGGTGCTATTCCATGATTTGACAGTTTGCCCTAACATATTTACCAAATACACTTGCTTAATGTCCATACTGTATGGCACCTTAATGTAAATTTCATTTGTGCTGTTTAAGTAGTTTACAATGACATCTGGATATTCTTCGGTAACTGTACTTAAGGTATTATCATCCTGGAAAACAATATAGAAGCGATCTTCATAAGTTCCAGCATCTAAAGTGGTTTGATAAGGCGAAATATTTATTCGTGTGTAGGTTCCTAATAAGGCATCATATACATATACATCAATGTCTTCATCAAAATTTTCTAAATCGGTTACCGCAATTTCAGCATTTCCTGTAATTCCCATATCAATTGTTACTGGATACATGTTTTCATCATTAAATTCACCAACACCTTGAATGATATATTTATCATCTTCAATGATGAAGGACATGTCACTAGGGAAGTAGTCCGTATTTAGAGCGTCATAGCCGTAATCAACAGCTTCACTAGCTTCGTTGTTAGGCGTAAAACCTAAAACCACATGCCTAGTAGCTCCTTCAGGAGAAGTGAAGTCCATTCGGATTAGTTTGAACGGATTGTTTTCCTGCTCTGCAGTTGTTGTTTCCTGATTTGATTCATTTCTAAAGAAAACGGATGTATTTGCGTCCGATTCTTTTCTGAAGGCACGCTGTGCATTATTAAATTCAATATTTCCACCACTGGAATTTCCAGTTACGT
>CBFHJN010000212.1:0-5203 GCA_965655805.1 Flavobacteriaceae bacterium | reverse complement strand
CATTAATTTTATTGTCCAACGTTACTTTGGTGGATTGAATTTCGAATTCGGTATCCAATAATTTTAATTTTGCCAATTTTAGTTCAGCTCTTTCTTTTCTTAAAAATAAGGGTAAACTTACGTTAACTCCACTCTTATAATTTGTTGTATTGAACGTATTTACCGTTTCAGGAGTTTCAGAAATAAAATTGTATTCTAAATTTATTTTAGGCAATAAATTATTAACGGACAAACGTTTTTCAATTTCTAAACTTTCAAGCTTATAGTCTAAAGAACGCATTTTAGGGTGCAATTCTATATCAAAATTTTCAATATCAAATTCTGAAGTCCTTAACGCATTATCAACGCTAATTACCGTGTTTACATCTGGTGTTACATTTGGTTGTAACTCAATTGGTGTATTATTTTCTAACCACAAATAATTAGATAGCTCTAAAGTGGATTTGATATATTTTATGCGTGCTTTTTCGGAATTTAATTTTCGATCATAAAGTGCAATTCTAGACTCTAAAGTATCAATAGCTGGTCGTTCACCTAGTTCAAAACTTTTTTTTACCCCTTGAAATCGGAGTTCGGCATTGCTAACAAAGGATTCATAAACGACTTTTTCATTGTACGCTTTAAGCCAATTAAAGTAGGTAATAGCAGCTTCATATAATATGTTGTTAACTGCTAATTGCCTATCTGCAGCCGCTTGCTCCACAAAAAGCTTGGATTGTTTTAACATAGCCATACGCTCATTCATGAGAAGTCCTTTAGCCAAATTAACTGAAACCCCAACACTATACAATCCGTCAGTTGGTGTATTGGACTCCGGATTTAAATAAATACCTTCGTTTTCTTCAAAATTACCTTTGAACTCAACACCATACCAGGTTGGAATTTTGAATGTGGCATTTAATTTATTGTAGTATTCGGTACTTTTAAATTTTTTACGGTCGAAATCGACTTCTAATTTGGGGTCAAAGGCACCACGAGATTTCAATAATTTAATATCGCTTTCATTAATTATTAAATTGGCTTGCTTAACTACTGGATGAAACGCCTTAACATATCCCAAATATTCAGAAAGGTTCATAACGGAATCTAAAGCCGTCTGCGAAAAACTCTGTACACTAAAAGTCATTAAAACAATAAGTAGTCGTAATTTCATGTTATTCTTTTTTTGATTTTGTGTTATTTTGAGCTAATGGTTTATAATAATCTGGTGGAAAACTGTTAAGTTGTCGCCATAATTCAAACCAAATAGGTACATCGTTTAAGAGTGCAATTGTTCGAGCACCAGATCCGACGCGAATAGCTTCTGGCCAATTATGATCTGTTTCATCTGGTTCTAACAAAACACGATATTTCCCATTAATACTTATGTAATTTTCAATAGCCACCACTTTAGCACCATAGGTTCCATAGGATGCATTTGGCCAACCACTAAAAACAATAGCAGGCCAACCATCAAATTGAACACGTGCTTTTTCACCTACGTGTAATAAAGGTAAATCAATAGGTGTTACGAAGGTTTCTACAGCATACTCAAAATCAGAAGGCATGATACTTACTAATTCCTCTCCTTCTTTAAAAGTTTCACCAATTCCACCACGAAGTGCTTTATTTATGTAACCCTTTTGCGGAGCCGTAACATATAATAAATCATTACGCATTTTGTAGTTTGTATAGTCATTTTCAAGTTTGGTAACCTGTGCAGAGGCATCAAATTGATTGGATTGAGCGGTATACATATCACTTTGAGCTTTAGAAACTTTATCAGTATACTCGGCTCTTATTCTACTAATTTCAACTTCCGCATTAATAACCTCATTGATACTGGCCAGATATTTATTTTCTTGTGAAATTAATTTGGCTAAATTTTCTTGTTGTTTCAAACGTTTTTCTTCAACATCTTTCATGGCTTTTAAACCTTCTTCTTGAAGTGTTACCGTACGTTGATATTGGGTTTCCGCAATGTTTAAATTGGTTTTAGCGGCTTCGGTATCAATGCTATCACTTTTCACCTTTAAACGCGCTTGCATTAGTTTATTATCAGCTTGCTTGAGTTTTAAGACTTGCTCCTGTTTTAATGCTAGAATTTGTCGGTTTAAAGCTTCTACTTTACCTTGATATGCTTGTACTGACGATGATTTAGCATCAATCTGATTACCAGTTCTACTAACTAATTGGGAATCGAAATATTCACTTTTTACTTCTGAAATGCGTAAAATAGTATCGCCTTTCTCAACCGTATCGCCTTCTTGAACAAACCATTGTTCTATACGTCCTGGAATTTGTGATTGAATGGTTTGTGGACGTTGATTAGGCTTTAATGTTGTAACACTTCCATTACCACTAATACTTTGTGTCCATGGTAAAAACAATATAATAATAACAATGATAGCGAAGGCTAATAAGAATAAATTGAATGTTCTATAATATTCTTTATTAAACACCATCTTACCCGAATTGAATTGATTCAAGTCGATTTTCTTATTTAATTTATTATTTGAAATATTTAACATACGTAATTAGGTATTAGATTTTAATTCACCTTTTTCAAGTGTTATATGTTGATTACAAAATCTTTTCCAATGATGATTTCTAGCTACTACTATAAGTGCCCAAGGATTGTTCTTGTTTGTTAAGAATTCAATGATTTTATTAGCTTCGGAGTCTTCCACTAAATCTAAAGGATCTTCTAGAATTAAAACCTTTGGGTTTGTTACAATAGCACGTGCTAATATGATTTTTTTAGAGGTGGTATAAGCCATAGTTCGCCCTTCGGGATGCAGAATGGTTTGAAGTCCATTTTTTTGATCTCTAATAAAATCTGTTAATCCCACATTATCAAGCGCTTTATAAATGGTTTCATCAGATATTGTTGGGTTTCCAAAGGTTATGTTTTCTCTAATAGTTCCAATAAATGGTGTTTCTTCAGACAGCGAAATGCCCAATTGCGAGCGATAATAATTTAAATTAACACTTTCTAAATTCATGTTATTAACAATTATATCTCCTGATGTTGGTTGTATTACTCCAGAAATTAATCGTAATAAACTTGATTTTCCAGAACCACTTTTACCCATTATTAAAACGCGGCTTTTAGGAGAAACGTTAAATGATATATTGTTTAGAATGGGTTTATCTCTATCATCAACACGATAGCTTACATGCTCTAAATCAATAGTAAGTGAATTGGATAAATTAGATTTTTCACCATCTTGAGATTCAATGTCTTTATCAACAACTTCTCCCAGTTTTTCAAAAGAAGTTAATACATCATAGAAGGTTTCCAATCCTAATATGAGTTTTTCAACAGATGCAATTATCAAAATGATGATAATTTCGGCGGCTACAAATTGGCCAATATTCATTTCTTGATTTAATACTAATGCGCCACCAATGGTTAATAATCCAGCGGTAACAACAACCTTAAAAGTTATCATTTGAATAAACTGAATCATTAAAATTCTAAAATGGCTTTCTCGAGCTTTTAAATACTTAACGACTAATTCGTCATTTTTTGTAATAGCTAAATTAGTATTACCCGATAATTTAAAACTTACAACCGTTCGTGCAATCTCTTGAATCCAATGTACAACCATATACTTCATTTTTGATTCCTGTATACTGGTTTCCAAACCGCGAACCGCTGTATATTTCATAACAATATATACCAGAATAAACAAAAATATTCCAAAGATGATGAAGAAAGGATGGTAAAATGAGAGTAAGATTAAAGAGAAAACAATTTGTAAAATAGCAGCAGGAATATCAATTAATATTTTTGATAACCCTTTTTGAATCGTTATAGTATCAAAAAATCGATTTGCTAATTCTGGTGGATAATAATTACGCAATTCATCCATGCTAATTTTTGGAAATCGATACGTCATTTCAAAGGAGGATCGTGTAAAAATTCGTTGCTGAATAGTTTCAATAATGCGCAATTGCATGAGTCTTAAAGCACCTGAAAAAATGATACCAACCGTTACTAAAATAACTAGTACAATCCAAGAAGTTGAAACTTGCGCACCAAGTAATAAATTAATTATAGCCTGAATACCAAGCGGTAAGGATAAGGCTACAATACCAGAAAAGATGGCGTAATACACGATTTGTAAGATATCTTTTCGTTCTAGTTTTAGCAAACCTATAAAGCGCTGCCAAGGTGACATTTTAAGTAAGGACATAGTTTTATTTTATGGCTTTTGTGGTTAAATCAATAAAGAATTTAGAGGAATCGTTGTTTTGTGCGCAATTGGTTAAACTAGAAAAATGATGCGTTAAAAAATGTTGATGTAAGGAGCCCTCAATAATATTACTTGCCAAACTTAAAGGATATTTATAGCTGGAATTAACATCTAATATAAATTGACTCAATCTATTAATTACACGTTTATAAACACTGAAATAGCCTTCTTTATTCTCTTTATCTACTTCTTTTGTAGAAAATGATTTTGAATTTTCATTAATGATAATCCTATTTAAAGCTACCTCATTGATATGTTTAAAATTTCGATCGTCTGTAACTGATTTTGTTAGGACCTCAATGGCTTTTATTAATCTATCTTTAGAATCTGATATACTATGTGTTTCAAAAACCAATTGATATTCCATCCATGCCCAATACCATGATGATAGATAAAGTAGAAGTTTATGCTTACTTTCAAAATACCTATAAATGGAACTTTCATTAGATTCTATTTGAATACCTAATTTTTTAAATGTGAAATTTTCAAAACCAATATCATCGATTAATAAAATACTGTTTTCTATAATGCGTTTACCTAAATCCGTTGATTCTGGATCTTTAACATAGGTAATTTCGGGTACAACAATTTTAATGTTTGAAAGTAAACTTTTCATTTTAAATATATTTATTCGCAAATATAATAGCATTACTATTAATAAAGAAAATAAAAACACTATTTTAAGAAGTGATAATTAAAAATTTAACGTAAACTTTACAAACCAGAAATATGGAATAAAAAAATTATCTTTGATTTATTAAAACGATAAATTATCAGACATCTAATAAAACCTATAACAATCATTACTTTGCTGCTTGTAAAAATAGCGACAAATGCACAATCAGATTCCATTACGTCTCAAAAAATACAAGTAGAATACACCAAAAAAGGTTTCGCTTTTAGTACGTTAGATAAAAATTACTTACTTCATGTTGAATCGCGATTACAATTCCGGTTTGCTA
>CBFHJN010000211.1:0-5213 GCA_965655805.1 Flavobacteriaceae bacterium | reverse complement strand
CATAAGCGACTTACACATTTCGCATTATGATATGGCATTTGTTAAACCACTTGACGCATCATTATTACACGCTATTTTCAAGAAATACAACACAATTATTACTGTTGAAAACGGAACGATTGTAGGTGGTTTTGGAAGTGCTATAACCGAATTTAAAGCACAGTTTGAATACAATAATACATTGAAAATTTTAGGTATTCCAGATGCATTTATAGAACAAGGCTCCATTGAAGAATTGGAAGAAATTGCCGGAATCAGCCCAAGAAAAATTCGAGGTTTTGTTATGAATAGTATCGATACTTAAACTCTTAATCTTCCGCGTACAACTCTGTAGCATGGAAATCGGAATCTTGTGTATTGGAAAGCTCACTAAAAGCAAGCAAACTCGCAAAAGTTACAAAAAATATAACAATAGCGCTTAATATATTTTTTTTCATTTTAGTTAGGTTCAATAAATTTAGGAAGCTAAATGTAAAAAATGAATCGATAACTTGCAAATAAATTCGATTAAACATTGATTTTGAAAGATTTAACTTACTAAAAAGCCATACCTTTTATTTTCTTATATATTAATATAGCACGACTGTCAGATAAGGAAGCTACATAATTACAGACATTTAAGAGTCGTTTGTAAATCAAATCTTCCTGTACATTAACGCTTCCCGACAAGGTATTTAATATCAATTTATCATAATTTGAAGCTTGACCATTATAGGTGTTATTTACAGCAGATACATAGGTTTCTAAAAGTGTGTTTATAACCCGATAACCCATAATTTCCTTCTCTACAACGTCTTTTGATTGATATACATTTTTAATACTAATGCTAATAATATCCTTAATCTGTGCTTCATATTTGCTTCTATCCAATAATGCCATTTTAAAATTATCATTCAAAATAGCTTCTTCGTTTTCAATAAAAACAGAAACAGCTTCATTAATTAAGGTGTTTATGGCTAATGCTCTTAAATAACTAATCCGATCTTGGGTTGTTGATAATTGCTGGTATTTTTTAGTTTGAATACTATCTCGCACCAAATTAATTAAATACTCTAAAGCAAATTCTTCTTGTATGAGTCCTAAGTTAATACCATCCTCAAAATCGATAATCGTATAGCAAATATCGTCAGCTGCTTCCACTAAAAACGTCAGTGGGTGCCTAGCGTAACTTATATTCGCTTCGGTTCCTCTAGATTTTAAACCCAATTCATTGGCTACATCTTCAAAGGCCGATTTATCCGATTGAAAAAAACCATATTTTTTATCAGCAATATGCGGTGTTGGTTTTTTAGGCAAGGATTCTTTCGGGTATTTGGTAAATGCTCCCAATGTGGAATAACTTAATCGTAAGCCACCTTGACGACCAACACGACTTTCAGTTAAAATTTTAAACCCGTTGGCATTTCCTTCGAAATCGCATAAATCTTGATATTCTTTTTGGGTCAATTCCTGTTTAAAAACTTGTCCTGCTCCCGTTTTAAAAAATTCGCCAATGGCTTTTTCACCCGAATGTCCAAAAGGTGGGTTTCCAATATCGTGAGCTAATGCTGCTGCTGCAACAATGGCTCCAAAATCATTTGGTTGATACCCATGAATACGCTGAAGATGTGGATATTTTTCAATTAACTGCTTGCCTGCCAAGCGTCCCAAGGTTCTACCTACAACACTAACTTCCAAACTATGGGTTAAGCGTGTGTGTACAAAATCGGTTTGAGATAAGGGAATAACCTGTGTTTTATCTTGCAAGCTTCTAAATTCTGATGAAAAAATAATGCGATCATAATCCACTTCAAAACCCAATCGCGATTCATCTTGCTCTTTTCGTAAACGTTTATTGGTATCGCCAAAACGCTTTAATGATAATAATTGCTCCCAGTTCATTCTACTAATTTATTGACCTGCAAGATACTATTTTTTCAATGTTAAGATACCGTATCTAAATCAGATTTTATATAAAAATCTCATAACATTGAGGTAATGGTTTTATGACATAGGTTTAATATCTACTTAACCTTCAGGTTACACTTCGGCAGTTTCTTTGCAGCAAGAAAATTTGTACTAATTATATGAAATATTTACTTCTTAATCTGATCTTATTTACCACGATGTTATCCTACTCTCAAAATACTGGGTCATTAGCTGGGAAAATTATTGATAAAGAATTCAATGATGAACCATTACCGTTTGCTAACGTGCTTATAAAAGACACTAATAAAGGTACAACAACAGATATGGATGGCTTGTATTTAATGGAAAATTTAAGACCTGGAACATACACCATTGTATTTAGTTTTGTTGGTTACCAAACACAAGAAATTGAAGCAAAAATAGTTGGTGGAAAAGTTACTGAAATTAACTTGTCGATGGCAGCTAGTGCCGCGTCGTTGGATGAAGTTGTGATCACCACAACCACCAAACGTGAAAGTGAAGTAGCTTTATTGTTAGAACAAAAGAAAGCCGTTGAAATCAAACAAAGTATTGGTGCTGAAGAGTTATCAAGAAAAGGCGTTAGTAATGCTGCAGGTGCAGTTGCCAAAATATCAGGTGTTTCTAAACAAGAAGGTTCGAGCAACGTATATGTTCGTGGGTTGGGAGATCGTTACTTAAATACCACCATGAATGGCCTATCATTACCATCGAGTGATGTGAATAAAAAGAATATTGACTTAGATTTATTCTCATCTGATATTATTGAAAATGTTTCCATTAGTAAAGCCTATGCAACAAGTTTTTATGGTGATTTTTCTGCTGGAAATGTTAATATCAATTCTAAAAACTATAAGGGTAATGGATTTTTGGAGGTTTTTACAGGTAGCGGTTTTAACACCAACGCCATTAATAAAGACTTTGTAAGAAGTGAAGGCACAGGCTATTTTGGTTATTATGGCCGTTATGATCATAACCCATTTGCTGTAGTATTATCACATGGTATCGATCCTGTTTCAGCTGGAACACCCATTAATGTCACCTATGGTGCCTCTACTGGAAAGTCTTTCAACTTTGAAAATGGTTCGCGCTTAAGCATTTTTGCTACAGGTTCTTTTGAAAATGGTTATGAATACCGCCAAGGTACTACGAGGGATTATACCCTTGTTGAGAAAAAAGCCTTTGTTGATAGTGCAGAAGAATATGAATACAACACTACAACAACCGCTATGACTAACGTAAATTATAAAATTGACAATGGCAATTCCATTAAATATAATTCGGTTTTTATTAATAACTCATCAGATGTGGTTGGGTATTTTGGAACCAATGGCAATGGTAGAAACCGAGATGCCATTCAAAACACAGATGAAGGGTTTTACCAAATGAATGTGCAATTTGACCAAACAAAAATGTTTGTTAATCAATTATTGGGTAATCATAAATCGGGAAAAATTGAAGTGGATTGGGGATTTGGCTATAACTATGTCAACGCAGATCAGCCAGACCGTAAACGAATTAGTTTAGAAAATTACCATCTTGCTTTTGATAATGACCCAAGCTCTAATCCTATATTTTATAGTAATGTAGATTTTGATAATCAGCGTTATTTTCAAAGTATTACCGATGATGAATACAACGGAAACTTAAATTTCGCCTATCAAGCAACAGATAATATAAAATTAAATATTGGTTATAACGGAAAAAGCAAAACACGTAATTTTGATAACATTCGTTATGGTTATGATATTATTGAAGGTAATTATCCTGTAACCGATGTGAATAATTTCAATAATATATTTTCATTAGATAATCTTCAAATTAATGAAAATACTGGTGGTCTTTACGAAATTAAAGTTATTAAACCAATTCCTGGCTACTCAAACACCAACAGACCTGGACTTCCAGAAAACACTTACAAAGGTACTCTAGATATTTATGCAGGTTATGTGAATGCCGAAATTACAGTTGGCAAAAAATGGTTATTTGTACCAGGTATTCGCTTAGAATCTATTGAGCAAAATATTGCCTTTGATGTTATTAATTTAGGCCTAAAAGGCACCGATAATATTACATCTAAAAATAACTTATTCCTTCCTAGCTTAAACATTAAATACAGCTTGGATGACGAGCAAAACTTAAGACTTTCGGCAAGTCAAACCGCTTCGTTACCAGAATTTAAAGAAGTGGCGCCTTTTGTTTACGAAGATATTTCAGTACGTGTAGGTGGAAATCCAGATTTACTTGAAAAAGGCTATTCTAAAATTTTCAATTTCGATTTAAAATATGAATGGTTTTTTAGTAAAAGTGAAATTTTATCGCTTGGAGCCTTCACTAAAATCATCAAAGACCCTATCAATCTAGTAGTTGGTGCTGATGCAACAGGAACACAACGTTATTTTAGAACAGGTGACAAGGCTAATGTTTATGGAATTGAATTGGAAGTCAGAAAAAATCTGATTTTAGATAAAAATGACAACTCGGATTTATCAGTTGGCTTAAATGCGACCTACATGCATACAACTCAAGACTTATATGAGCGTATTGATGGCGATTTTTACGATGTAAGTTTCAACAGAACTAAAGACGAGCTTCAAGGCGCCTCGCCTTTCCTTTTGAATGCAGACATCAGTTATTCTCCAACCTTTAAAAACTATAAACCAGTTGCCAATTTAGTAGTCTCATATTTCTCTGACAGAATTGACGCCCTAGGATCTGGGCAATTAGGAAACGTTATTGAAAAAGCCGTTCCAACATTAGATTTTATTTGGAAGAATACCATTCGTAACAATTTTGAGGTCAATTTAAGCATCATGAATTTATTAAATCCAACCATCAAATACGTAAGAGAAACTTCTCTGGGAGACATTGTTGTGAATTCTGCTAATGGTAAAGGCGTTTCAGATTATAAACGCGGTATGGACATCGGGTTACAACTTAAGTATTCATTTTAACAAACAATTTAATAATAGAAATTAATTAAACTAAAACACAATGAAAAATAATTTAATTTTAGGGTTAGCAATTACAACTATGCTATTCTCATGCTCATCAGATGACACTGCCGATATTATCATTAATGACAGCAGCAGTGTTGTAAACAATAATGGTGGTGGTAATACAGACGATTCTTGTATTGTTATTCCTGCAGCAGAATACACGGCAGATTTAGAGTTAGACGCCAATAAATGCTACATTATCAATGGCCCTGTAATAATGGCTTCAGGCGCTAACCTCATCATTAACGAAGGTGTAACTATTTATGCTGAGGCGACTGGAGCTGATGT
>CBFHJN010000210.1:0-5239 GCA_965655805.1 Flavobacteriaceae bacterium | reverse complement strand
CCAACAGGAGTAGAAAGTAGATTGCAATACAATCAACAACAAGTTTATAATAGTATTGTAAAACGTTTTATTGCTGTTTTTTATGATGATTGCGAGGTGTCTAACACAACGGTCATCGGTCAAGCGGCTGATGTAAATTTTAAAACAACTGGAAAGGAAATATTAAAGAAGGGTTGGCGTGTTGTTTTTGAAAATCCTAAAAAGGAAACAAAAAAGTCGGATATTTTGCCTTCATTTATTAAAGGTGAAAAAGGACCACATGAACCGTCATTTTTAGAGAAACAAACTAAACCACCTAATCAATTTACAGAAGCTTCCCTCCTACGTGCTATGGAAACAGCAGGAAAACAAGTGGATGATGATGAGTTGCGAGAATTGATGAAAGACAATGGTATTGGAAGACCATCTACGCGAGCCAATATTATTGAAACGCTTTTTAAACGAAAATATATTAAGCGAAATAAAAAGCAAGTTTTACCTACAACCACGGGAATTCAATTGATTGATACCATTCAAAACGATATTTTAAAATCGGCTGAACTCACAGGGACCTGGGAAAAGCAGTTAAAAGATATCGAAAAAGGAACCTTTAAGGCCAGTACTTTTATTAATAATATGAAGCATATGGTTGATGAATTGGTTTATGAAGTACGCAGTGAAACCCGACGTGCTAATATTTCACATACAGCAACAATACAACAAAAAGCACCCAAACCGAAACCCAAAATAGCAAAAGGAATTACCACCGAAACCTGTCCGAAATGTAAAAAAGGTACTATAATAAAGGGTAAATCGGCATATGGTTGTTCGGAATATAAATCTGGATGTGTTTTCGTTTTGCCGTTTAAAGTTCATGATAAGAAAATTTCTGAAAAACAATATGTGCGTTTGCTTCAGAAAGGATCAACGGTTAACTTAAAAGGGTTTAAAACGGATTCAGGTACAGTTGAAGGCTTGTTGCGGTTTGATGACAGTTTCAAATTAGTATTAGAACCTAAAAAGAAAAAGGCTGATTCCATTCCTGAAATCATAACGTGTCCAAAATGCCAAAAAGGATCTATAGCCAAAGGAAATACGGCATATGGCTGCACACAATATAATAAGGGTTGCGACTTTATATTACCTTTTAACGTGTTACGAGAAAAAACTAAAGGCGAAAAACTAACTAAAGAATTGGTGTTTAACATTATTCAAAATCATGCTAAATAGTTGAATTTTTATTAAATTGTGATAAATATCATATTTAGAATCCGTTCTATCTAATATTTTTACCAATTGAAAACCAAAACTTACACGTATGATAACTCAAACCCTTGCACTTTATAATTGGAATAATGGCGTTATAATGATTGCCATATTTGCACTCGTTTGCATCACTTTAGTCGGTATTTTAATTAATTTTATGATGAGTGGGAAACCTAAAGAAGATACTGAAGACACAGGCAACACGACATCTGATTTATAAATTTTAAACAATTCATTCGCGTAATGAATTGTTTTTTGTACTTTTGTTAACCAAACGGTTAAACTGTTAAGTTAATTATGGTTAAAAAGAAAGACGAAAATACAGAAGAGCAAATTTTAGAAGCTGCCAAAAATATATTTCAAACAAAAGGAATGGATGGTGCTCGTATGCAAGAAATAGCTGATGCAGCCAATATAAATAAGGCTATGCTTCATTATTACTATCGCAGTAAACAATTACTTTTTGAGGCCGTTTTTAAAAATGCCTTTGCGCTATTAGCTCCGCAATTACATACCATTTTAAATGACGATTCTTCCATTGAAGATAAAGTAAAAAACTTCACTTCAAATTACATATCATTCATAATTAAACATCCCTATTTACCTAATTTTATCCTTCAGGAACTAAATAGAAATCCAGATTTTCTTAATAAAATCCAAGACAGTTCTACATTATTGAATATTTCTAAATTTAAAGAGCGCTTGAATTTAGAGATTCAGGAAGGTTTAATAAAACCTATTTCCGCCGAACAGTTATTTGTCAATATTCTGGCTTTAAATATCTTCCCATTTGTAGCGAAACCATTGGTAAAAGCCTTTACAAAAGTAGATGATAAAGGTTTTAAGAAACTAATGGAAGAACGGAAAACAGAAGTTTCAAATTTCATTATCAACGCCATAAAACAATAGTAACATGAAAACAACTATTAGCATTTTGTTTGTATTGTTTATAAGTATGCCCAGTTGGTCTCAAGAACGCTTAACCTTGGAAAATTGTTATCAATTGGTATCTGAAAATTATCCTTTGGTAAAAAAACATGCTTTATTAGTAAGTCAAAACGCATTAGAATTAGACCTTATTGATAGTCAGAAATTGCCACAACTAGATTTTGATGCGCAAGCTGTTTATTTATCTGACGTGACTCAAATACCTCTTCCAGATACTGGTGTTGAACCACCAAATAACGATCAATATCGTGCTACACTTTCTGTGAATCAACTCATATATAATGGTGGTGCTATTCATGCGTCATCTCAAGTAAAATTAGCACAATTAAAAACCCAGCAAAAACAGTTGGAAGTGTCATTGTATCAGCTAAAACAGCGTATAAATCAATTGTATTTTTCAATTTTGTTACACAATGAGTCCTTGGCGTTATTAGTGACCAAAACAGAGCAATTAGAAAGTAAGTTATGCGAAGTAACATCAAGTATTGAATATGGAACCATGTTGCCAGCTTCTGATAAAGTTATTCGTGCAGAATTATTAAAAATAAAACAACAGGATACCGAAATTACTAATACTAAAAAAGTCTTGATAGAAACATTATCGGTTTTAATTGGTATGTCTTTAAATGAGTCTACCTCATTTGAGAAACCTGCAATTATTACAAGCCTCTCTCCTGCACTTCAACGACCAGAACTAGAACTGTTTCAATTAAAAAAGGATGAAATTGAAAGTCAGCAGCAATTAATTCAAAAAAATAATTTGCCCAAATTATTCGGATTTGCATCTGGAGGTGTTGGAAATCCTGGGTTGAATATGTTGGACAATTCATTTCAACCATTTTATACGGTTGGCGTCAAATTAAACTGGACTGTTTTTGATTGGAATGCCAATAAAAAGAAGCGTGAATCCTTAATGATCAATAAAGATATTGTAGAAAATGAAACGGAAATTTTTGAATTAAACACCAACATAGAACTTAATAAGTACGAATTGGAAATAGCTAAAATTTCCGAAACTATATTGATTGATACAGAAATTATCAATCTTCGAAAAGCTGTTTTATTAGCAACCGAATCGCAGTTGCGAAATGGTGTAATTACGGCCTCTACATATATTACCGAATTAACAAATTTATATGAAGCCGAAAACAGTTTCGCAAACCATAATATTCAATTACAATTAGCCAAAGCAAATTATAACATAACCCAAGGACAGTAAAAATGAAACGAAATTATATATATTATTTAGGAATTGGCTTCGGACTATTAACGTTGAATTCTTGTAGCAATTCTAATGGTAGAGCCGATGGATACGGGAATTTTGAAGCAACAGAAATCACCGTATCTGCTGAAAATAGCGGAAAGATTATGGCATTTAATATACAAGAAGGTGATGCGCTTAAAAAAGATGTCTTTGTTGGTTATATAGACACGATTCCTTTAGCATTAAAGCGGGAGCAATTACTGGTTTCTAAAGATGTTATTAGTAGTAAATCGCAAGGTGTCTTATCTCAAATAGCCGTTTTAAATGCGAAATTAAAAACAGCTAATATCAATAAAACTAGAACAGAAAATTTAATTCAAGATAAAGCTGGAACACAAAAACAATTGGACGATGTTCAAGGTGAAATAGATGTTCTTAACCAGCAAATACGAAGTGTAGAAATCCAAAACGCACCTGTGGTTAACGAATTGAAAAATTTAGATGTGCAACTCAAACAAATTGATGATCAAATTGAAAAATGCAAGATTATTAATCCAATAAATGGAACCGTTTTAACCAAATATGCTGAACCGAATGAAATTACAGCTTTCGGAAAACCCCTTTATAAAATTGCGGATTTACAAACCATGGAATTACGTGTTTTTATAAGTGAAACCCAATTAGCGAACATCAAAATTGGTAATCAGGTTACAGTGAAAATTGACACGGATGATAGTATGAAAGACTATTCAGGAACGGTTACATGGATTGCATCGGAAGCTGAATTCACGCCAAAAATCATTCAAACAAAAGAAGAGCGCGTGGCTTTAGTTTATGCTATAAAATTGAATGTCATTAATGATGGCAGCTTAAAAATAGGTATGCCAGCAGAAATGTGGATTCAAAACCCAAACCCTTCCGAAGGAGAGAAAAACTAAATTAATAATTAATAATTAAAATCAAATATCATGAAGAACACAATTTTAGGAATGGCAATTATGGCGTTCAGTCTTTCAAGTTGCAACAATAACAACAAGGAAGAATCTGCTGCAGAACAAAACACGGAAGAGCCAGTTGAAGTTGTTACTGATGAAATTCAGGAAGCGGAACACGTTAATTCAGCGTTAAGCAATAATTGGATGAATGACATTCAAATGGATAATGGCGCCAAATGGTCAGCCAATATTGAAACGACTGAAGGTGTAAATGATATGTTGAAACTCATTTCTGAAACCAAAACGGAAACTGTTGAAGACTATTTGGGTTTGGCTAATAAATTAAACGAAAGAAAAAACACATTGGTTAAAGAATGTACCATGACAGGTCCATCTCACGATAATCTTCATGTGTTCTTACATCCATTAATTGAAAAAACGGATGCCTTGTTAGTTACAAAAACAACAGAAGAAGGTTCAGAAATATTAAAAAGCATTACAAATAATTTAAATGCTTACAATTCCTATTTTCATTAATAACTTAAAAATTTTTAACCATGGAAAAGCACATTTATAACGTAAATATTAAATGGACACAAGACCGAAAAGGTATGATGTGTTCCCCAGAGTTACACAATAATGAAACCAATGAAACCAACTGTTTAGAAGTTGCCACACCACCAGATTTTCCAGGTGGTATGCCAAATATTTGGTCGCCAGAACATTTATTTACTGCCGCTGTTAGCAGTTGTTTAATGACTACGTTTTTGGCCATAGCAGAATTTTCGAAATTAAAATACGTGAGTTTTACATGTGAGTCTAAAGGTATATTGGAAAAAGTGGATGGCAAATTCGTAATGAGTGAGGTGTTATTGTTTCCCGAAGTTGTTATTACAGATGAAAATCA
>CBFHJN010000209.1:0-5250 GCA_965655805.1 Flavobacteriaceae bacterium | reverse complement strand
GGGCCGTGGCGGGCATCAACTGCATCATGCCGCGAGCGCCGGCGCCGGAGACGGCGTGCTGCCCGAACTCGGTTTCCTGGCGGATGATGGAGTGCACGAGGGCATCTTCGGGACGCTGGGCGCGGACATTGGTCTGTGGTGGCAGAGTGATTGTCGGATAGGCGCTCTGCGGCAGGATGATACCGCGCAGGCGGGCTGCCTTGGCGGCGCGCACGGATTGACGCAGGAAGAGGTAATTGCTGGCCAGGCGCGACAGCAGGACCGCTTCCTGCGGATCGGTCAGCTGATCGTCGAGCCGGTAGCTGAACAGGCGGAAGTAATACTCTTCATCCTGTTCGGCGAGCAGGCGCATGGCGCGCACAAGCGGCCGCGCTGCAAAGCGGATCTCGGTTTCCGCCGTCGGCTCGGGATCGGGTTGCAGCGCCAGTTGCCCGTCGGTGGACGTCAGCTGGGTCAGAGCGAGTTGGCCATAATAGGCGGTCGAGTGCTGGCCCGCTTCGGCATAAAGGGTTGCCGCTTCTTCGGCTAACACACCTCCTTTTACCATGGTTTTAGGATGTAGTTTGGTTTGCATGTTTATGCAACCACGTTCTTCATCACGCGCACCATAGACTATGTTGCTTATCTGACTCCAATACAAGGCTCCACCACACATTTGGCAAGGTTCTAGAGTAACATACATAGTACAATTATGTAAATATTTTCCGCCTAAAAAATTGGCTGCTGCTGTTATGGCTTGCATTTCGGCATGAGCTGTAACATCGTTTAACATTTCGGTTAGATTATGCCCTCTTGCTATTATTTTGTTATCTATAACGATAACAGCACCAACAGGAATTTCGCCTTTATCAAAAGCTATTTCAGCTTCTATTAAGGCTTTTTTCATAAAATATGAATCGTCAAAAATGTTTATCATATAACAAAAATAAAAAAGGCAACTAAATAACTAGTTGCCTTTTAAAAATAGTATTCAAAAAATATTAATTCTTAATAATCTTATGATTGGCATCAATATTTTGACCTTTCATATTTAAAATATAAATACCTGATTGTAAAGCATTCATATTAATTTCAACCGTTCCAAATAAATCCACTTGTTTGTTGTAAACCTGTCTTCCGTTAAGATCGGTAATAGTCATGTTTACTTGACCAAAACTTCTGTTTGTTTTAATAAACAGATTGTTATTTGTTGGGTTTGGATATACTTTATAATCACTTTTCTTAAATTCATCCACAGTTAAGCTTGTACAATTTTGTAAGCTTGGATCTGTGTCTAATGGCATACTGAAATCTTCAACTTGATCTGTTCTGCTAAATTTACTTCCTCCAGAGGCGTTTAAACCTAAACCTCTATTAGCAAACACTTCCCAAATCATACATTGATCTTCACCACCAGTAGTAGCCATATCTGCAGCTAAAAGCGCATCACGAGCTTCGATAAAATCCGGAGCACAAGGTTGTAACTTTAGACCATCTATTACTAACTGCATAACCTTATTGTTTCCACCAGTTCCATTATAAATGTCGTCATCAAAGCCGTATTTGGTAACATAAGCATCTGTTAAGTCATATAACATAGTTCCCCAAATAAAACCTATTCCATGTGGTTGAGATACTTGCGCTGTATTATTGGTGTCGGCATAGGTAAAATCATTTACAGAAAAATCTGTGGCGTATTTAGCATTTCTAATTCCTATTCCGTTTACGCCCTGCCCAGAAGAATATGTTACCATACCACGTCCTACTGCGTAATCTTCGGTTTCTTGTAAGGTTATCATCAAGGCAAACCAGTCAGACCAACCTTCACCCATTTGTGTTTCATTCGTTAAACAACCGGCTAAATTAGCACCACCAGTTAGACGGTTTGAAATACCATGACCATATTCATGAGCAACAATCATGTTATCTAAACTTCCATCTAACATAAAAGGGCTTGGTCCTTGAAGTGTTACATTAACAGTTTCGTTTTGCATAGCCGCAATTAGAAGTTCACCATCGTCAAAATTCATGAATACCGAAGGAATTGTAAAAGGAGGATTAGCCTCACCAGCCATATTTACGTAAGGAACATAAGCAGGATCATTGGTTGGATTATTATGGTTTATAACAATAACCGCAACAGCTCCTGCGTCTTGCGCATTTTGTATTTTATCTACAAATGGACAAGTACCTCTTCTAATTACAGCAATTTTACCTGCTACACTTGCTATGGCATTACAACCTTCGGTTGGCAAAGCAGTGCCATCATTCACCAACTGTAAATCAGCAGTAACAGGTGTTACTCCAATTCCTAAAATATTATTGGGTGCTGCTGTTGCAGGATTAACTGCTGCATATGTTCCAGCTACTGAACTATTATTTACAGTTACTAAATCTTGTACGCCTCCTCCAACTGGAGACCACAAAAACATACGCATAGTTGGATTTGCTCCATCTGCAGGTGTTCCAAAAAACGCATTGTTTATAGATGTACCAACACCATTTCCATCTTGTCCATCAGCACGAACGTAATCGTTAGCCGCACCACCATTGCCATAGTTATTAGCCTGAAAATTACCACTTGCTTCATCAAAACCATACTTATACCAAATATCATGCATGACATTGTTTACATAAAATAAGTTTGTTATAGAAGCATCCTGATAACCTGCTGGTTCTTGATTGAAATCTAATGGGAAATCAAAGTTTAAGGTAGCCGTACCGCTAGGAGAGTATCCAAAGCCATCATTGCCATTTCTATCCTCCATAGCCCAAACATTATTTCCGCGTGTTGTATTAAATTCCGCTCCTGCAGCTCCATTGGTGTCATGCCATCCAAAAGGTGATGCATCGTTATCGGCAGGTTCCTGCAGTACAGTTCTACTACCATGATTAGGGCTTTCAACTGGAAGCGCATATACGCTATATTGCGAGCCATCGGCTACTAATGCGGCATCTTTAAAAAGTGTAAAATTGGATTCAGTTTGGTTAATTTTTTTTGAATCGTGACCATGATTTGCATGCTGTGTGTCGCCAAAATTACAAGCTATTATCCAATCATTTTGATTTATAATTTCACCTGAAATAGCATCCACCCGAACACTGTACCAATTATTCCCATTTAGTGTATGAACGCTTAAATCCCAAGAAAGAGATAAATTTCCAGCTTCATCTTTAAAATAAACTAATTTAACTGGAATTGTTGTTTGAGAAATATTGCCATTTGAAAAAATATAGTCATTATTATTTTTTTCAAGTAAGTCTAAACTTTGAATTGTTCCTAAATTTAAAATTGTAGCAACACGTTGCACTGCCTGTTGTGCAGATAATTGCGGCAACGTTGTATTGATTCTTTCATTAATACTTCCTATTAAACCATTGGCATAATAAAAAACAGCATTTCCTTTTATAGCCACACTAGATACAGCATTAAAAACTGGAATGCCTTGGTATCTTTGATTAACGTATACATGAGTAATTTTAGTGCTTTTGGAAAACACTTCGTTATTAACGGATAAATCAGAAATATCACTGATGGTTAATCCATATTTTTCCTTATTTTGATTGAGGTAATTCTGAATTACTGAAGCGTAATTAGATTCCACTAAATTACTTTGAGAATAAACCATATTGGCAAAAACCAAAACAGCTAAAAAAACCAAATTTTTTACGTAGTTATTTTTCATTTTTTTCAATTAAAAAATTAGAGAGTTTAGTATAATTCATCAAATATAAGCAAGTTAGTATAAGAATGTAGAATAAATTTTAGATTTAAATAAAGTTATTACGAAAATACAAGCTATTTTGATAGCTTTACCTCATATTACATGTCAATGAATTTACAGATTCTTAACCATATCAATACACCTAACGATTTACGTTCTTTAAATCGAAATCAACTTCCAGATTTAGCAAAAGAGTTGCGTCAATTTATAATTAATATGGTTGCCACCAAAGAAGGGCATTTAGGCGCTAGTTTAGGTGTTGTGGAATTAACCATGGCAATTCATTATGTATTTAATACACCTAATGATTTGCTAATTTGGGATGTGGGACATCAAGCGTATGTTCATAAAATATTGACTAGCAGAAAAAAGGATTTTCATACCAACCGACAACTTCATGGCATTAGTGGGTTTCCAAAACGCTCTGAAAGTACATTTGATACCTTTGGAACTGGGCATTCGTCAACGTCCATTTCAGCTGCTTTGGGTATGGCAATTGCTTCGCAAATTCAAGGCGATTTTCAAAAGCACCATATTGCCGTAATTGGCGATGCTTCTATAGCTAGCGGAATGGCTTTTGAAGGCTTAAATCATGCAGGTGTTACCAATACCAATTTATTGGTTATTTTAAATGATAATGCTATTGGCATTGATCCAAGTGTTGGTGCTTTAAAACAATATTTAACCAACGTAAAAAAAGGTACTCAAAAACAAGACAACATTTTTGAAGCCTTGAACTTTGATTATTCTGGACCCATTGATGGTCACGATATCTTTAAGGTAATTGCCGAGTTAGAGCGATTAAAAACAGTAAAAGGCCCAAAATTTCTGCATGTAATTACCACCAAAGGAAAAGGTTTGAAACAAGCCGAAGAAAATCAAGTTATATATCATGCACCTGGTAAATTTGATCCTATAACGGGTGATATTCCTGCAAAATCTTCAAAGTTAGTACCACCTAAATATCAAGATGTATTTGGACTCACTATTCTGGAACTAGCTAAACTGAACAAAAACATAGTAGGAATAACACCAGCAATGCCTACAGGCAGCTCCTTAAAATTCATGATGGATGCTTTTCCAGATCGTGCTTTTGATGTTGGCATTGCCGAACAACATGCCGTAACACTTGCTGCTGGTATGGCAACACAAGGTATGATTCCGTTTTGCAACATCTACTCTACTTTTTTACAACGTGCTTACGACCAAATCATTCATGATGTAGCCTTGCAAAATTTACCTGTTATTTTCTGTCTAGATCGTGCTGGTTTGGTAGGCGAAGATGGTGCAACGCATCATGGCGTTTTTGACATGGCCTATTTACGCTGCATTCCAAATATCATTATTGTAGCACCAAGAAATGAAATTGCTTTACGAAATCTAATATACACGGCTCAACTAGGAAAATTAAAAAATCCGCTGGCCATTAGATATCCTAGAGGTCGCGGAACAATCATAGATTGGCAAGTTCCTTTTAAAGAAATACTAATAGGCCATGGTGAACAATTACAACTAGGCGAAAATATAGCAGTTTTAAGCATAGGTC
>CBFHJN010000208.1:0-5261 GCA_965655805.1 Flavobacteriaceae bacterium | reverse complement strand
TATACGCATGGTTTAGCTTTTTAGGTTTCTTCGTGAAAAATGAAGACCTTACTAAAGTAAAAAATTAAAACATGGCGTTTTATGACTTTTATCAGTTGCTCAAAAGAAATACTAACTAAACCATAAATTGATTATCCTGAAGACCACTAAATTGGAAACAAAAATTAAACTATGTTTATTAGATTATTATGTTTATTAGATTATGCGTTTTCTAGGATTCGTTTGGACTTTCTATAGGTATAATTAGGATAAATGCTTCGTTTAGCAAAACGATTCAACTTATCACTGTTAATCATTTTGATGTACACTTGTTTTGTTACGCCAAAATACTCATAAGTCGATCCGTCTAGAAACGTAATTTCCAGTAGTAAACCTTTGTGAGTATAGTCTGCGATACCAGAATTGGTTATGGTTTCCATGTAAGAATCTAAATTAGCTGCAATAGTTTCTGGCGCTATGCTCACTAAAAAATGATACCCATCAATAATTTTTCGGCTATTAGCTTCCGCTTCTTCTTGAAGCGCATCGCCATTTTGGAATTTATCTGGATGCCATGCTTTAACTAAATCACGATAACTCTTTTTTAAAGTCTTTAAGTCGATTTCATTTTCAACTCCGAAAAGTTTTTTGTATTCCTTGATGCGCTTCATAGCTATTTTTATTTGAGGGCGCAAAAGTACGTGTAAATGACACATAAACCATATTAATTATTATAAAAAATAATTGTTTTATTAATCAAATAAAACGTAAGATTAAATATTCCAGAACCTATGATATTCTTAATTGGAAAGTTTCATTTAAAAGTTATATTTGGCCCAAATTATAAACCCCAAATCTACAATTACATGAAAAAAATTACATTTACAATTTTTACAATCTGTTTATGCCTCACGGAATTCGCTTTATCACAAACCGTTATTCACGTTCCAACAGATCAAATCACCATTCAGGCAGCAGTAAATGCCGCCTCGAATAATGACATTATATTGGTTGCCAATGGCACATATAACGAGAGTATTAATCTTGCTACTGGACCTAATGGTATTTCAATTAAAGCTGAAAATGCTGGAGGTGCAACAATCAACGGGAATTTAGCACCTGCTTTTTTTGCAAATGGTCATACTGGAGATATAACTATTTCTGGATTTGCATTAACCTCTTCTTTGAATTCAAATAGCGAAGGTATTATTCACATCACGAATTTAGTCGGTCGCATAACAGTAATTAACAATGTTTTAACCGCAGACAACACGAATGGGATCTACGTTAATACAGACACAACAACTCCACTAAACACTTCTATTTTAAATAATAGTTTTGGTAATTTTGGTAATGACGATCTGATTAAAATTGGGGTTGGAGAAGATGGCGTTGGTGGTCAAGCTAATATTCTAATTGATAGTAATACAAACACAGGAACAATAGAAGATGATGCTATTGAAGTTGTATTTGAAAATAGTAATAGCAACGCAACATTGGTTATAACAAACAATAATTTTAGTAACTGGATTGCATCTGGTAGTGGTATTGATGTTTTTTTAGGAAGTGGGTTTCCTGCAGCTGCTAATTTAGAAGCTCGTTTTACCGTTTCAGACAACACCTTAACCAATGTGGATGGTGATGCTATATTGATTAATTTAGACGGAATAAATAATACTATTTTCGGAACTATATCTAATAACACAATTGATGGAGATAATATTAATACAAGTAATGGATTGTTTGTAGATAGTGATAGTACATCTAATGGTGTACAAGCAACCTTATCTATATTGAACAATAATATTTCAGGTGTTATAAATAACGGTATTTACATTAGACCATTTAGTGATGATGTAACTACCGACGTTTGGAATTTGGTTATTCATAACAATACCATTGATAATCCTAATTCAGATAATTCCCCTTCAGATATGAGTCAGGCTGGAATTTTAATTTCTGACTCTTCAGGAATTGATGATGAAAACTATATTATAAATGCGGAAATCACTAATAATACGATTACCAACTTGAATGCCGGAACAGATTGTATAATAATTGCCAGACCTACCACTACTTCGGTGGGAACCGCTATTATAAATTTTGAGGTTTCATCCAACTCATGTACTCCATCTTTAATAGGTAATCCCATAGCTGCTGCAAACCCAGTTTCTAATAGTTTGGATTTATTTGAAATAGGAAATTTAGTTTGGAATGATTTAGATGGTAATGGCATTAAAAACATGGGTGAAACTGGAGTTGAAGGTATTACGATCCTTTTTAATGGCAATGGTTTCTCTGGCGCCACAACATCTAATGTTAACGGCATATACACCTTACCTGCTTTAACTCCTGGAACTTATACTTTAACAGCAGTAACCACTCCAAACTTTCCAGATATTAGTATTAAAAATGCTGGTGGTGATTCAACTGTTGATAGTGATTTTGATCCCATTTCGAAATCTGTAGTAGTAACTTTAACAGCTGGTGAATCTAGTAATTTAGATATTGATCTTGGTATTTATGATAGCTCAACTTTAGGTACAACAGAAACTAAAATTGAAGGCTTTAATTTTTATCCTAATCCAGTTGCTGAACTATTTACAATTAAGACTCAATTAGCAGATTATAGTTATGCCGTTTATTCAATTCAGGGAGAACTAATAACCTCTAAAAAAGAGAATAGCCAAATGCAACAAATAGACTTCAGTCCTTTTGCTTCTGGCGTTTATGTTTTGATTATTAACACCAATAATAAATCATATTCTCATAAAGTTGTGAAGAATTAACTGAAAACCTCTCAAGGCTTTTATTTTCATTAGCTTGATTTAATTATGGATATTCATTAATATCTAGATAATTAAATCAAGCTAATTTTGTTTTTATACAGAATGAAAACACATGAATTGAAAATGATGTTCCTAATTATCAAAACTTGATTTCTACAACTTTACATTGATTTTTTTTGAATTGTGTTAAACATAAATTCATTTCAGCAAACTTACTTTATTGAAAAGGCTCATATTTCATAGAATTTAAAAACACATAAAAAACTATGAAAAACAAGGTCATCATAATTACTGGAGCCTCTAGTGGAATAGGAAAAGCCACGGCAAAATTACTTGCTGAAAAAGGTGCTAAAGTGGTTCTCACTGCCAGAAGTACCGAGAAACTGGAAAACTTAAAAAAAGAAATAGAAACTAATCAAGGCGAGGCCTTTGTTGTTTCAGCTGATGTTACCGATAAAAAAGCATTTGAAACGGTTGTTACTAAAACATTGGAAAAATATGGAACTATTCATGCACTGGTTAATAATGCAGGTTTAATGCCATTATCTTTTGTTGAGAAACTAAAAACCGATGAATGGAACACTATGGTAGATGTAAATATAAAAGGTGTTTTAAATGGTGTTGCCGCTGTACTACCAACTTTAATAGAAAATAAAGGTGGTAATATTATTAATATTTCTTCTATGGCTGCAAATCGGTATTTCCCTGGAGGTGCTGTGTATTGTGCCACTAAATCTGCTGTCAAAATGTTTTCGGAAGGTTTACGCCAAGAATTAGCCCCTAAATATGGTATTAATGTAACATCTATTGAACCTGGCGCTGTAGCTACCAATTTAACAGACACCATTACCGATGAAGACATCAAAGAAAAAATGTCAGATATGCAGGAAATGACCACATTAGAATCTGAAGACATTGCAAACGCCATTTATTATGCGTTATCTCAACCAGACCGCGTGAATATTAACGATGTATATATCGTACCAAGTGAACAGCAGTAAAATTTAAAAAAGAAAAAACTATGAAAACGGAAACTTTTAAAACCATAAATCCTACAACCGGAAAAACGTTAGAAACCTATCAATATATGACAGATTCTGATGTGGAAAACACCATTCAAAAATCCCATAAAGCTTTTTTAGATTGGCGATTAAAATCTTTTGAGGAACGTGAAACAATTATTAAAGCCGTTGGCGAGGAATTAATAAATCAAAAATCGGAATTAGCACAATTGATGACAGATGAAATGGGAAAACTCCTTAAACAGAGCCATCAAGAAGTCAAATTATGCGCTGGTATCTGCGATTATAGCGCTTCCATAGCTGCCGATAATTTAAAAAATGAAGAACGTGAACTTTCTAATGGCGGAAAAGGGATTGTTACCTACTCGCCTATTGGTATTATTTACGGTATTCAACCTTGGAATTACCCAAGTTATCAGGTAATACGTTATGCCATCACCAATTTAATGGCTGGGAATAGCGTGTTATTAAAACATGCAGGAAATGTAACCGGAACCGCCAAAAAGCTGGAATCTATTTTTAAAGCAGCCGGATTACCAGAGAGTTTATTTCGTGTTCTAGTCATAAATCACGATCAATCCGATGCCATAATTGAACATGATTTAGTTCGAGGTATTACGCTAACTGGTAGTCCTGAAGCAGGTAAGATAATTGGTAAAAAAGCTGGTGAACACCTTAAAAAGTCTGTATTAGAATTAGGTAGTAATGATGCCTATATTATTTTAGAAGATGCTGATTTAGATTTAGCAGTGAAAAAATCGGTGCAAGGCCGAATTTACAATAATGGTGAAACGTGCATTGCAGCCAAACGGTTTATAGCTGTTGAAGCCATTTATGACGAATTTCAAGACGCTTTTGTAAAAGCTATGAGCGAACTCAAGATGGGAAACCCGAATGACGAAAACACCCAGTTGGGACCTATGGCACGAAAAGATTTACGTGAAAAAATTCATGATCAGGTCACCAAAAGTGTTGAAAAAGGTGCTGAAATTTTGTGTGGCGGAAAAGCCGAAACTGGTGAAGGTTATTTTTATCCAGCAACTGTTTTGAGCAATGTTAAACCAGGACAACCCGCTTATGATGATGAGTTATTTGGCCCTGTAGCATCCTTAATAAAAGCAAAAGATGAAAATGATGCTATGCGAATTGCCAATGACAGTCGGTTTGGATTGGGTGGCGGTATATTTTCTAAAGATGTAGAGAAAGCAACCCAATTAGCCGAAACCCACTTTGACACAGGAATGGTATTTATAAACTCCTTTGGGTTGGCTAAACCCAATATGCCTTTTGGTGGTGTTAAAAACTCTGGCTTTGGACGTGAGCATGGCGGTTTTGGAATGAAAGAATTTGTGAATGTTAAATCTATCATGATTGGTTAGGATTAATTTTTTAAACGAAAAATTAAAAAAATAGCCAATATTAACCATAATTGTTTAATTTAAATACACACTAATTACAAAATATATACATG
>CBFHJN010000207.1:0-5323 GCA_965655805.1 Flavobacteriaceae bacterium | reverse complement strand
CGATATGTATGAAGCCAATTTTTGTCAAGAGTTTTATGCTGAAGACACTAAAATTAATCCACTAGCCTGTTATCAAAGTCTGAATGCTATATCCAAACCGCCTTTTGCCACATTTTTGAAATTGGATGATAAATATGCCTTGTCAGCTTCGCCTGAACGCTATTTAAAAAAATCAGGAAATACCGTTATTTCGCAGCCGATAAAAGGCACAGCCAAACGTTCTACCAATGAAAAGGAAGATACATTGCTTAAAAACCAACTAGCAAATGATGTTAAGGAACGCAGCGAAAATATTATGATTGTAGATTTGGTACGGAATGATTTATCAAAAACAGCCTTAAAAGGTAGTGTGCACGTTCCTGAATTGTGCGAAATTTATACCTTTGAACAAGTGCATCAAATGATTTCAACCATTCAGAGTACGGTATCAGAAACGACCAATCCTATTGATATAATTGAATCCACATTTCCCATGGGAAGTATGACAGGTGCGCCAAAAATTTCGGCCATGCGTATTATTGAAAACCTTGAAGAAACCAAACGTGGCTTATATTCTGGAGCTGTTGGCTATTTTATGCCTCAAGGTGATTTCGATTTTAATGTGGTAATTAGAAGTATTTTGTATAACGAAACCAACCAATACGTGTCATTTTCGGTAGGAAGTGCCATTACAGCTAAAAGTACAGCACTAAATGAATATGACGAATGTTTGGTGAAAGCCAAAGCCATGCGTCAGGTTTTAGAAGAATAATCCATGTACAAAATGTTATATAAAAGATTAAATTTGACGTATTATTTATAGGACTATGACACCATTAGAGATTAACAATCACATCCAAAACAATTTGCCCTTTTTATTAGAGCGTAGGTTGTTAATTGCTATTTCAGGCGGTATGGATAGTGTGGTTTTAACGCATTTATGTCATAAATTGAAATTAAATATTTCTTTAGCACATTGTAATTTTAATTTACGTGGTGCCGAAAGCGATGCGGATGAAGAATTTGTATTGCAGCTAGCCGATGATTTAGATTTAGAAGTTTTTATTGAAAGTTTTGATACCGAAGCCTATGCTTCTGAAAATAATGTATCTATTCAAATGGCAGCGCGCGATTTGCGTTATGCTTGGTTTCATGAATTGGCAGAGCAATTAGAATTCGATTATGTTTTAACAGCCCATCATGCTGATGATAATTTGGAAACATTTTTCATTAATCTTATGCGTGGAACTGGTTTAGATGGTTTAACCGGTATTCCTGAAACTAACGGAAAATTAGTGCGACCATTATTGGGCTTTTCTCACACAGATTTACAAACATTCGCTAAAAATGAAAACATAATTTGGCGAGACGATAATAGCAATGCGTCCACCAAATACCTTCGGAATAAATTGCGCCATGATGTGATTCCTATTTTAAAAGAAATGAATCCGCAATTGCTCCAAAATTTTCAAAAAACACAATCGCATTTACAAGAATCAGCGGAAATTATTGATGATGCTTTGGTTCGGGTTCAGAAAAAAGTGGTGCAAGCATCTGAAGATAGTATTCAGTTCGATGTAAAAAAATTGCAGCAATTATCCAATCCGAAAGTCTATTTATATCAATTATTGAAGGATTTTCAATTTACAGAATGGGATGATGTGTATCAATTGTTGTACGCGCAATCGGGTAAATTTGTGCTATCAAAAACACATCGCTTGGTTAAAGATAGACACACTTTAATTTTAACCGAATTGCCTTCGGATGAAGATAAAAACGCCAAGATTTTAAAAGAAAATGAATCTGAATTTTTACTTTCTAATGGTCGTTTAACTTTTGAAAACACGTCGAGAATCGGTGAAATTTCGGCAACATGTATTTGTGTTGATAAAGATTTGTTAAAAAAGCCGTTATCAGTAAGAAAATGGCAAAAAGGCGACTATTTTTACCCTTTTGGTATGCGAGGTAAAAAGAAATTGAGTAAATTTTATAAAGATGAAAAATTGTCTTTACCCGAAAAAGAACAAACCTGGTTATTATGTTCCAATAATCAAATTGTTTGGGTTATTGGTTTACGCGCTGATAACCGATTTAAAGTTACACCAAACACCAACCAAATATTAAAAATTAGCTTTCAATATGAAACATAATTTAGCCCTACTTATTACGCTTTTTGTTACTGTCTGTTCGGTACAAGCTCAAATTTTGAATCCTGTAAAATGGACTGGTAAAACTGAAAAATTATCGGAAACCGAGTATAACCTAGTTTTTGAAGCTGACATTGAAGAGCATTGGCATTTATATTCCCAACACTTACCCGAAGGTGGACCCATTCCAACCGAATTTATATTCGATTCCATTGACAAAACCGATAATTATAAACTAATTGGTAAAGTCTTGGAGAGTCAGTATATCACTGCTTTTGATAAGGTGTTTGAAATGGATTTAAACTTCTTTGATAATGAAGCAACCTTCACGCAAAAAATAGAACTTCTAAATCCTGATTTAAAAACGATTTTGGTTGATATTGCCTATCAAGCTTGTGATGATGAACGCTGTATTTATCCGCAGAAATCTGTAACATTCAATTTAGATGGTTCAACTGAAAGTTCAACTTCATTAACAACTGAAAAATTAGATCCTTCAAGCATTTTTAATCTAGACGATACTACAGAACAGGTGTCTGCTGATTATACAGTAATTGATGCTGATGCTGAAGCCGAAAACGAATCTAAAGGCCTTTGGGTCATATTTTTCACAGCTTTCTTTTTAGGGTTTTTAGTGTTGTTAACACCATGTGTGTTTCCTATGATTCCAATGACTGTTAGTTTCTTTACCAAACAAAGTAAAACCCGAAGCCAAGGTATCAAAAATGCATTGCTGTACGGTTTCTTTATTATTGTTATTTACACCCTTTTAGGAACCGCTATTTCAGCTATTTTTGGCAGTAATGCCATGTATGAATTTTCAACAGGCGTCACCTTCAATTTGATTATGTTTTTGGCTCTTATAATCTTTGCAGTCTCCTTTTTAGGTGCTTTTGAAATTATGTTACCAAATTCATGGGTCAATAAAGTAGATAGTGGTGCTAATAAAGGTGGAATCGTTGGAATTTTCTTTATGGCATTGGCATTGGCAGTTGTATCATTTTCTTGTACGTTTCCAATTGCAGGAACGGCTTTGTTAGATGCAGCAACTAAAGGCGGTATTGCGCCAATTGTTAGTATGCTGGGCTTTTCATCAGCTATTGCGTTACCGTTTGCATTATTTGCATTTTTTCCAAGTTGGTTAAATTCCATGCCAAAATCTGGAGGTTGGCTGAATACTGTAAAAGTGACTTTAGGGTTTTTAGAATTGGCGTTTGCCTTCAAATTCTTATCAATGGTCGATTTAGTGTTGGAATGGCACATTCTAACACGTGAAGTGTTTTTAGCGATTTGGATTGCAATTTTCGGAACATTAGGACTCTATTTGTTGGGTAAAATAAAGCTACCGCATGATTCACCGTTGAATCATATTTCGGTTGGTCGCTTATGCATGGCTTTATTAGCTCTATCGTTTACAGTCTATATGATTCCTGGACTTTGGGGAGCACCTGTGGAGTTAATTAGTGGTTTTCCACCACCAATGAGCACGAATAGCGAATCCCCTTATGGTGTTGGTAACACCAAACCTGCTTTGTATTCTAATGGAACAGGTAAAGCTGTTGAGCTTCCTGAACACGCACATTATGGACCTAACAATTTAATAGCGTTTAATGATTATGATCAAGGTCTAGCTTATGCGAAAAAAGTGAACAAACCCGTTATGTTGGATTTTACGGGTTTGACTTGTGTGAATTGCCGAAAAATGGAAGAACAGGTTTGGGTAAAAGAACATGTTTTTAATACCTTAAATAATGATGTGGTTTTGATTTCGTTGTATGTTGATGATAGAGAAAAGCTACCAAAATCGGAACAATATGAATCCGAATTAACAGGAAATAACGTAACAACTTATGGTCATAAATGGTTGGAGTTTCAACAAGTGCGTTATAATACAAACGCACAACCCTTATACGTCATTCAAGATACCGATGGCAACGATATTAGTAAACCCGTAGGGTACACACCTGATGCTGACGAATATCATGAGTGGTTAACGAAAGGCGTGAAACGTTTTAAGCAAAAACAATAATGCAATAAAAATCAAGCGCGATAAATTATTGCTTGCTAACTTTATCGAAACAACGTTATGAAGATTCAAGGACAAATAGTCGATATCAAAAATAAACGCATTTTTTCAGGCGAAATAACCGTTGTCAATGGAAAAATTTCTGCTATTGAAGAACTGTCACATAACATTCAACACTATATTCTTCCTGGTTTTGTGGATGCTCATATTCATATTGAAAGCTCTATGTTAGTACCTAGTGAATTTGCTAGAATAGCCGTAAATCATGGAACCGTAGCAACCGTTTCAGATCCGCACGAAATAGCAAACGTTTTAGGAATTGAAGGTGTAGAATTCATGATTAAAAACGGGAAGCAAACACCATTTAAATTTAATTTTGGTGCGCCATCTTGTGTGCCAGCAACCAACTTCGAATCCGCAGGAGCTGTTATAGATTCCGAAGGCATTAAAAAATTGATGGCCAATCCCGATATTCTTTATTTAGCCGAAATGATGAATTATCCTGGGGTTTTATTTGATGATGACGAAGTTTTGAAGAAAATAGCTTGGGCAAAACATCACAACAAACCTGTTGATGGTCACGCACCAGGATTACGTGGAGACGATGTAACTAAATATATCACTGCAGGAATTTCAACCGATCATGAGTGTTTTACATATGAAGAAGGGTTGGAAAAACTTGAAAAGGGTATGAAAGTATTAATCCGAGAGGGTAGTGCAGCCAAAAATTTTGAAGCTTTAATCGGATTGTTGGATAAGCATTACGAACACGATGAATGGGAAACCCTTAGGTATAAGAAAGGTGTTTTAGAATTGGAATTTACTTATCGTATAGACAACGGAAAGCTTGAAACGGTAGATATTACCATTGATGAAGTGGTGGGGATGTCTGTAACTGAAAATGATGTAAGACATTTGGATAGAATACTTAATAAACTAAAGTCACCTACGCAGTAGGTGCAAGGCTCTTTTAATGAGTAGCCCCCATCGTTATCGGGCATCAGAAAAATGTGTGAAACGTAGTTTTATTTTTCGTGTGCGAAAGCGAAACGAAAGGAGTGACCGTAGGGAACGTATTGAGTTGAGGTTGAGGTTATGCCCGATAACATACAGATAACTACATTAGGTTCTTAAACCCCACAAACACTAATATTAATTATGAAAGTTCTGA
>CBFHJN010000206.1:0-5377 GCA_965655805.1 Flavobacteriaceae bacterium | reverse complement strand
GCTTCAAGTTTTTTATTTTGTTCTTTATACTTCCTTCAAGTTTTCTATATCTATCTTATACCTTCTTCAAGTTTTTTATTATTGATTTTATTGATTTTTATTATAATATGTTAATACAAAATATTTGGCATTCATTCTATGAAATAGAATATTTATTGAATGTTTTTGAAAACAAGAATTACATAGATAAATTTGATATATATTTTCATCCATTATTATTATTATTAAATAATTTTATTTAATAATTTTTTTTATTTTCTATTCAAATTTCATAACAACTACGATATTACCACTTGGATTTACTACAACGTCATTCTTCTTTAATGTAAATAAATGCGTATTGTTTTCAACATTTGTGTTTGATATATTCCATTCAGTCTTTTCTTGTGTATTAGCAAATATATTATCGCCTAAAAACGTTGTTTGACATATCATAGTATTATCAACAGCATTATCATTTATCATTATCGCTTCAACCTTGGATGGATTAAAACCACTACGAATTTGTTTGCTAATTGATGATGTTGAATTGTCAAAATATACTTGTATTGTTCTTTCATTCATTTTATATTTTATATTTAATTTTTAAATATAAATATTTTTTTTTAGTTTTTTTTATTTATTTACAATACTTGAATTCCATTCGCATTGATTTTAACATCACGGGCAAACACGGCGACGACTTGATGGACGAAAGTATTATCACTTGTGGTGGCATTAAATGAATATTGATATTGTCTATTCAGGGGCAAACCAGATTTACGAGATGGGTCAATGTCCGTTGATTTTGTATTGTCAAACGCTTCCAACCAGCACCAGTTTGCATCATATGACGAAGCAGATGTAATACAACTTTTGTCCAAAAATTGCTTTTGAATTTGGTAATCTTGTCCGTCCGATACGTTAATTTGAAACGGTTGGAGGACTTGGCTATCCAAGAAAGTATTAAACGATGAAACCTTGGCAACAGCCCCATACGAAGCCGAACGACTATGATCGTATAACGTGCTTCCCGAACGAGTGGCACTATACAACGTATAGTAAATTCGCTTCAAATGAGAACCATATGAGCCATCAACACGGATGGTATTGTTTTGATTGGTGGATGTAAATGAGTTTTGGATTTGCTTATTCATTTCAACCGGAATGATAAGTCCTTCTTCCGAAAGCGCTTGTTTCATAATTTGAGCGCGAACTTCTGCCATATCAGAATTATTTTTCATTTGAGCGACGAATAATTGCAACGATGAGACTGATAAATTTTGAGCGATGGCAGAGGTTGTCCCTGCGACCGCATTTGTTGTGGAGGTGTGTCCCCATTGATCCCGCTTCGAAAAAATAACTTCTAAATAAAGGTTTTGATTAGGATAAATCCATTTATCAGCAGATAAAAGTCCTGAATGCTTGAATTGACTGAATGGAATTGAAAAACTTAAAACTGGTGTGGCAGAATTTGTTGCGTCAGATACAGCAAAATATTGCGGAGTTTGATAAGCAATTTCATCGGCGACCACAGCAACCTCACGGAGATTTGCCGACGGCAAAGCATTACTTCTACAAGTTCCTTGAAACGGAGATAATGGTTTTTGTGGCATATCTTCCATTTTAGTTGTCATTCGATGCGTCATACATTGAACCAAGTTGGCATTATCACATTCTCCTAAAACTCCATCAGAGTTTTGCGAACGTAATTTAATTGAACGGAAAGCACTCACACCATCCGTAGAAAGCCAATTGTAATGAGAGGCAGTCGCACCGGGCGTTAAAGTAAAATTGATTGATGATTTAGCAAGATTAATTACGTCGTTTGGCAATTGAAACGAAATACTGGCACTCTCGGTGCTTCCAATAGTCAATGCTTGTCCTGGCGCATTGTCAGCAAAAATTCTTTGTTGAAAATGCTGAATTGGAAGATCAGCACTTCGACTATAGTCTAATTGTTCTTGATTACTACTTAACATTTGTTATTGTTAATGTATTTACTTTTTAAATTAGATTTTCTGTTGTTAAGATTTATTCAATCAAATACCGTTTATTTAAATTGTGTCTATAATCGCAGTTTGTCGGGTCAGCAAAGAAAAAATTATATTTGTTTTTTGTGGCATCTTTGTATATTCTTAAAAATACATCAAAATCCAAATCAACATCCGCTTCTTGATGTATCAACTTCATTTTTTCAACGGCAAACTTTGGAAAGATTATAAATGTATCAATATTTTTTCTTAAACCTGGTGGAACGTCGTGGTAGTCTTGAGTTGAAATAATATTTGTTGTTTTAGCGTGGCGAAGACGCTTTATCAAGGTGCCAATGCGTTTATCTTTTTTTAATTCACTACTACAATCATCAATAATCAATAATATCTCTAATTCAGTATTTTGATGAATTAAATCTAATACATCATCAAATTCGTCAAAGCCATCATACGTTATTATATTCCGTTGTGGCTCCCATACATATTTTTCTTTACTCTTTTTATTTTCAAATGTTAAAAAATCTTTCTTACTGTCTTTTTTAATTGGATACTTCTTTAGCTCTAATAATTTTTTATATATTGGGTCTTGATGTATCGTCTTTGAGATGATGATAATTAAACTATCTTCCTCTTTGTTCTGCTTGCTAAATATTTTTACAAGATTGTAAATTAACGTTGATATACCGCTCCCTCTTTTACTGATGATGGCGATACTCTCATATGGGTTATTAAATGTGCCGTTTAGAAAGCCTTCTTGCTTGTGTTCTACCACATTTGGACGAACCACTTCAACTTGATTAATCATTTTCTTTTTAATCATTTTATTATATTTAAAAACAATATTGTTTAAAATAATAAAAATGGTATTGGGAGTTGAGGCAATTATATTAATCGTCGGGTTCGGCACATTATTAGTTGAGCGTGGGTTCGCTTGGTTAAATAAAATTAGAACAAGTAAATGTTTAGGTGGAGAAGTTATATTCCATACACCGCAACAAAAACGTGATGAAAATAGTAAATAATTAATTTTTTAATTATTTATAAAAATAGATTAGCAACGTCCTTGGTTAATTTCCACTGTTGTCCTGCGATAAATTTTCCATCATCAAGATAATCTTTACCAGCGCGTTTCAATCCTTCTTTAAAATTCTTTGGTTTTTTCCGCTTCTTTGATTTATCAATACCCTTTTTTATGTGATTGATATGATCTTTGGTTTGGCTGACGCCAATATCTACTATTCCTTCTACCAATCCACCACCACGTTGTTTTTTACTTTTTGGTTTCGGCTTGTATGAAGGTCGTGCCTTACTCATCGCTTCCTTATAACTCATATTGTGTTGTTTAGCATAACGCTTAACGTGAGAAATCCATTCATTCATTTTTAAATCAAAGGATATTCTTTTAAAATCGTTTTATAATGATTTACATCTTTTTCACTTAAATTTGACGCTTGTGAGAATGATTTACCGGCATAGCGCTTGACTAGAAATAAAATACAAAACCAACCGCAGTTATTTGATGAAGTATCTTGGTCTCGTTTTAGATTATATTTATATTTTAACATATGAGATGGCTTAAATTTTTTAACCAATTGTTTTACTTTATCTAAAATCTCGTCATCAATCGCCTCTGCCAAGGGGTCGTAGATTTCAACTGATTTTGAACCTACCTCATCATAATATAAAGCAATCCAGTGTTCGCCTTTCTTGCCTGATTTATCTGTGTTGATTATACAAGAAAATTGTTTCATCGGCGGTAATAGATGAAGCATATCATATGGAGCAGTTCCAACGTATCCGTTTTCATATGAAAACGCTCTCATTAAATCATTTATTTCATTTGTAAATAATCCTTCGTCATATGTTTTCTTTTTACCACTTCCTTCTTGAACGTCATCATCACTCCATTCTGTTTCAGTTTCATCGTTGTCATCGTTTCCTTCTATGTCAGCACGTCTTGATTTAAACGCATTTGATAAAACACCGAATAAAGTATTGTCGTCTGGTTTATATTTTTCTCTATCTGTTTGATTAAGTTTTCTTAAATTAAATTCACCTGTCGCTATTTCTTTTAATAAATCTTTTCTTGCGGGTGATGGATATGGTGTATTATCAGGCGGTCGTGGTGGAAGCGCTGGTGGAGGTGGCGGTGCTTCTGGAGGAGATGGAGGAGATATTTCAACTGACGATGTAATTTCATCAGGTTGAAATAATGGTTTTCCTATTATATTCAAAATATTCCCAGACGTATTATTTGCTATTTGATTTAATTGATTTTCATTTATCTTACCATCATCTAATAACTTTTTAAAATAAACACTTCTTTTCGTTTTTTGCTTATATGTCATCCCGGCCATTTCCGCTATTTTTTTTATACCCTTCACATTTAGTTTCGCATCTATTCTGTTTAATAAATCTTCTATTTGTTTATTTTGTAATGTCGTATTTTCTTTAGTTAAATTTTGATTGTCTTTAATAATAAAGTCAGCCTTGGTTTGAAGTGTTTCTTTTGTTTCACGTTGTATTTTTGACAAGGCATTTATATTGTCTGTTAATTTACTCAATTGTTTTGTTAAACTATCAATATTTTTTGAATTCTCTTCAGGCTGTTTATTATATTCTAATAATAATTGTTGTTGTTGTTCTTTACCATATTCAATCGCTTTTTGAATTGCTCCTTCAATTTGTTCTTGCTCTATATCACGCGACGGTAATGGTGGTGGTAATGCCTTGATTTCTTTTTTAACAACATCACTAACATCTTCTATTTTTAATTGTGGTTTTTGAGGTTTGTCAAGATGAGATAAAATCGCTGGAATTGGAACACCTTGATGGCCTACTGGTGGAGGAACTCCTGTTGATTTTAAATTCGTGAGCGTTTTGGGGTTTGATGTTGTTCGCCGTTTTCTTCGTTTCCTAACTTCAATTGGAGCAGAATTATTTTTAATAATATTATTGATTACAATTTGCTTGAATGCTTTATTACTAATGTCAGGATTTGCCAATTCATACATTTTCTTGTTAAACTTAATATAGCGTGTGCCATCCTTACGCTTATGAATTTTGATTTTAGTCCGCTTAATCGTATCATTATTCTTTTTCATTTGTTATTGATTGATTTATTACTATTTAAACAATAAAATCCACGATAATAATAAAATGGCAGTTAAACGAAAAAGAGCAGTTAGAAAACAAGTCGGCGCTGGTCCGAAACTTGATGTATTAAAAAAAGTATTGAAAGGCGCTAATGATGTCGCTAAACAAACAAAAGTATTAAGCAAAAGCTTAAAGGCTATTGAACCACACGCCACTGGTAGCACCAAGACGGCTGTTAAAACCGCACGTAAGCATTTAAAACAGGCTGGATATGGTAAGAAGTAAATGTATTTATATTTTGAATAAAA
>CBFHJN010000205.1:3367-5449 GCA_965655805.1 Flavobacteriaceae bacterium | reverse complement strand
GGACTCGAACCTGTAACCAATTGCTCCCAAAACAATCATGCAAACCAATTACACCGCATCCAGAATTTAAACGGGCCATTGGAATAAAAGGATTCGAACCTTTGAATGCCGGAATCAAAATCCGGTGCCTTACCACTTGGCTATATTCCAAAAAATCGATTACGAAACTGTGAAAACAGCATTTTCGGCTTTTCGGGAAACTTGCTGATATACTTGCTGTTTTAAAGAAGTTGCTTTAGACCGATCCAACGTTAAAACGATAGCTCCAATCATTGCAACTAATAAAATCATTCCCGCAAGTATAAAACAAATAAAGTAATGAGTATATAAAACTTGACCCAAAAGTTCCGGCAATGGACTGCTTTCAATCAATTTAAAGTAATCAGTATATTCAACAAAATAACCTATTGAATTTAATAAAGCAATATCATAACTATCCAAATCTGTTTGATACTGATCTATTAAAACCAATAGACTAAAAATGAATAAAAAGCCCAAAGAAAAAACAGAAAATAAAAAAGAACCGTCATTTTTAGATTCAACTGTCTTTATCTTAATATTAATCATCATAATAATGAATAAGAATAAAACAGCAATGGCCCCCACGTAAATTATAAGAAATAATAAAGACATGAAATAATTTTCTAAAAAAGATATAATCAAAGAAGAATTTAAAAAAGTAAAAATTAAAAATAAAACCGAATGCACAGGATTCGGTGTTAAAATAACCATTAACGCAGAAATTATGGATAAACTTTGAATGATTAAGAACAATAATTTCATAAATCAAAATAATACATTACATAAGATATTTACATCATATAATCCAAATATAATAAATGGAAGTAGGTTAAAAACATATCGGAAAAATAGAATAAGAAAAATAATGAAAAAGTAAATAAGCTGATCACAACACTATGAGATTTTTTAATTGGCTCCAGAGTATGGATGATCGGCGCTTTTTCAAAGAACATTATTTTAATTAAACGCAAATAATAAAAACAACTTAGAACGCTAGAAAGTAAAGCAATTACTAAGCTAATATATTGATGGGACTCTACACCACTAACAAAAATCCAAAACTTCGTAGAAAAACCTACTAATGGCGGAATTCCTGCCATAGATAATAAAGCAAAACTTAAACAAAAAGCAAGAGCTGGGTTTGTTTTACCTAAATTAGTTAAACTATTCATATAAGTAAAGTAACTAGACTTTTCAGAATTTTTTAAAGTTAATAAGATAGTCCAAACTAAAAAATTCATGATAGAATAACCAAATAAATAAAAATAAGAAGCTACCAAGCCTGTTAAGCTTAAAGAATTCAAACCTATTAACATGAAAGCAACATGACTTATGGAACTATAAGCAAAAAATCTTTTTAATTTTTTTTGTTGCAAAGCGTTGAAAATAGAAATTATAAAAGAAGACACAATTACAAAAGTCATTAAAGAATCATACATCGTAAAAACATCATAAAATACAAAAAAAACTAAACGTACCAAAACAGAGAAAATAGCAATTTTAGGTATGACAGCTAAAAATAAACTTACGATCATTGGAGAACCTTCATAAACATCCGGGCTCCAAATATGAAACGGTGCCGCAGTTAATTTGAAAAAAAATGTAAATAGGATCAAGGCGAAACCTAAAAAAGCTGTAAAAGATAAACTCCAAAATAACTCATTAATATAGAAAGAATTATTAATATCCAAGAAAAGACAATAAAGGAAGAACAAATTTGTTGTTCCCGTAAAACCATATAACAAAGAGATGCCAAAAAGTAATAATCCTGAGAATAAAGCACCTAAAATAAAATATTTCAAGCTAGCTTCGGCAGAAAAAGGAGAATCTTTTCTCAAAGCAACCATTAAATAAAAGGTCAAACTTTGTAATTCTAATGATAAATATAAAACTAACATATCGTTGGAATTCAATAAAAAGAATAAACCTAATAAGCCTAATAAAATGAATATAAAGAACTCATATCTATTCATTTTAAAAGATTTTAAATAATCCGAAATCAAAAATAAAAATACGAAAGTCAAAAATAATATGAATAATTTAGAAAACAAAATATATGGA
>CBFHJN010000205.1:0-3268 GCA_965655805.1 Flavobacteriaceae bacterium | reverse complement strand
TCGAAAATTAACAAGCCTTCAAAGAGGAAGGCGTTTGTGTAAGGCAAATTCAAAACTAACATAAAAGTATAAAAAATAACTAAAAGTGTGAATCTAATGAAAAAGGTATTGATTAAGTATTCAATTTCTTTTTTTAAAAATGATAAGCCTAAGATTAAACCGTATAGAATACTTACAATAAATATTGACTCTGGGAATATGAAACAAAAGTCCTCAAATGGAATTAAATTTGTATTATAATTTAAATTGCTTAATAACATAAATTTTTATATTTTTTATAATATTCAAAAAAATAAGATATTTAACTTAAGAATGGTGACGAATAACGGATAGTATACAAAAAAAAATTTGTTTGAAAAGTTTATAATAGATTTCCACAACACCCCTGCTTTACTTTTGATGTAATATTAAAGACTATAGTAAAACTCACCTGGAAGAAGTAGGATTCGAACCTACGAAGAGACAATGCTCAATAGATTTACAATCTACCACTTTTAGCCACTCAGTCATTCTTCCACGGTGAAATAGAAGACTGTTTTTAAAGGCCAAAGACGGATTCGAACCGTCGTTAAAAGATTTGCAATCTTCCGCATTACCAATTATGCTATTTAGCCTTTTAACATTTGACAGGACTCGAACCTGAAACATTTGGAGCCGAAATCCAACGCTCTACCAATTGAGCTACAAATGCAAACAGATAAAGATGATTTATGCCAAAAAAGGGACTCGAACCCATATGCCAGAAGGCACTAGAGCCTAAATCTAGCGTGTCTACCAAATTCCACCATTTTGGCAAATAAAAAAAAGAAAAGTTCTAAGTTTTTTTTTATTAATCTATAATTATAATTATTAAATTTTTAAGTTTATTGAAACCCATTCTTTTTAAAGAATCAATAAATTCTTTTTTAATTTTTAATCAAGGAAATTGATTCTACAGTAATCGTAGACTTCACTCTAAAGTAAACAACTATGATAGCTAAACCTATAGCAGATTCTGCAGCTGCTACTGTTAGAATGAAAAATACAAATATCAAGCCTACCAAATCGTCTAAAAAGGTAGAATAAGTTATGAAACTTAAATTCACGCCCAATAACATGATTTCGATAGACATCAACATAATAATTAAATTTCTACGATTAACTACAATCCCTATAAAACCTACTAAAAACAGTATAATACTTATTGTCAAAAAATTACTTTTAATTAATAACATAAATTTTAAATTTTTATATAAACTAAATTTAATTACTGGAGATAATCGGATTCGAACCGATGGCCTTACATATGCAAAACGTATATTCTACCAACTGAACTATATCCCCAAGAATAGTGAATCATAATAAGAATGAAACTCTTTAAATAGTGTCCTTCCAGCTGCAGGTTCCCCTACAACTACCTTGTTACGACTTCATTAAGGTTCTTCACTATATTATCATATAAGCGGACCAAAAACATTATGCAAAATCAAATTTATCAAAAATTTGAATATAAGAACACAAACGAATTTGCCCGCCTATACTTCAAATATAACAAAGTCCCCTACTGTGACGGGCGGTGTGTGCAAAGTTCGGGTACATATTCACCGCAACATTCTGATTTGCGATTACTAGCGATTTCAACTTCATATAGACGAATTGCAGTCTATAATCCGGACTGAGATAGTCTTTTAAGATTTGCTCTAATTTTCATTATAGCTCCTTTTTGTAACTACCATTGTAGCACGTGTGTAGCCCAGCCTATAAAGGTCATACGGACTTGACTCTCATCCCTACCTTCCTTCCTCTTTAAAAAAAATCGAGGACAGTCTTCTTAGAATTTATTTGTATTAAAAATAAACAGACTAAGAATAGGGGTTACGCCCGTTCCATATCTTCTAGGAATTAACCTAACATCTCAAAACACGGGCTGACGACAGCCATGCAACACTTGTTAATAATATCAAAAGCTGGTAAGGTTTGGCGCGGATTATCGCATTAAACCACATGCTCCACCGCTTGTACGAACTCCCGCCAATTCCTTTGAGTTTCAACCTTGCGGTCATACTCCCCAGGCGGAGCGTTTCACGTGTTAACTGTTTCAACCACTTCAAATTGAAAGATTTAACGCTCATATTTTACAGTATGGACTACCTGGTTACCTAATCCAGTTCGCTACCCATACCTTCGTTTCTCAACGTCAGTTAAGTTCAAAAGGATATTGTCTTCACTTATTGGCGTTCCTCTTAGTTTCAAAAGATTTTACCCCTAGACTAAAAGTACCATAAACCTCTCAAATACTCCAGCTTATTTGTATTAAATACCTTCCTTAAGTTAAGCTTAAGAATTTTATACTCAACCTAAATAAGCCGTCTACAAACCCTTTACGCCCAGTCTTATGGAATAACACTCGCCCCCTTCGTATTACCGCGGCTGCTGGCACGAAGTTAGCCGGGGCTTCTTCTTCAAGTACTGTCATTATCATCCTTGACGAAAGAGTTTTACAGTGATAAAACTGTCCATTCTCGCTCACGTGGTATTGCTGGATCAAGCTTTCGCCCATTGTCCAATATTCCTCACTGCTGCCTTAAAGTCTGGACCTTGTTTCAGTTCCAGTGTGGTTGATCGTCCTCTCAGACCAACTAAGAATCATGGGCTTGGTAAGCTTTTTTCTTACCAACTACCTAATTCTACCATATCCTTATCCTATAACGATTTTTAAATTTAAATAAAAATCTTTTTCCGAAATAAAAGCCAAAAAACAATTAAATCTCTTATAAAATATTCGCGTCACAGAGTGAAAGCTTCATTTTACTATAGGGTAAAATTGATATGTTTTACTCACCCGTACGCCACGATAATGGAATAAAGTAAAAAACTTTATCCAATACGTTCGACTCGCATGTGTTAAGCATACCACTAGCGTTCATTCCGGGCCAGGATCAAACCCCAATCAATTTTAAATTCAATATCAAATATATTAAATTAGATAAAATTTTTAAATAAAGAATGAATTTTTTCTAAAAATTCTCAAAAAAGTATAAAAAACGGTCCCTTTTTATAAAAAATAATATAAGGTTAAATAAAAAATTTAATGAAAAATAATGATCAAAGTTCCATGGTACTAAATAATTCGAAAATCTACCGCTATTTATCAAGTTATTGAAATTAACATTTAAAATACCTAATTTTTGAGCCTTATTCAAAAATGAAATACCATGCTTATCTGCCAAGTAAAAAATACACCGTGGTTTATGAGAATCTATCAATAGATTTTTCACAAGATTTCCTG
>CBFHJN010000204.1:0-5477 GCA_965655805.1 Flavobacteriaceae bacterium | reverse complement strand
ACGTAAAGCTTGGTGTAACAAATGTGTTGCTGTATGATTGCATTCCGTTCTATAACGTTGTTTGGCGTCTACGGTTGCTGTAAATGTGTCTCCCAAATTTTCAGGCAAATCTTTCGCAAAATGCATCACCACGTTATTTTCTTTTTTGGTATCTAGGATATAAATAATGTTGCCATGTGCATCTTCTAAATACCCTTTATCTCCCACTTGTCCACCTCCTTCTGCATAAAAAGGTGTTAAATTGAAAACCAACTGGTACATATTACCATCTTTTTTAGAAGTGACTTTTCGATATCGCGTAATTTTAACTTTAGCTTCTAATGCGTCATAGCCTATAAATTCTTGAACAGTATCATCCATTAAAATCGTCCAATCCTCTGTAGACATTTCACTAGCTACTCGCGAACGATTTTTCTGTTTTTCTAAATGGTTTTTAAAGCCTGCTTCATCTAATTTTAAACCTTGTTCAGCTAAAATTAAGGCGGTTAAATCAATAGGAAAACCAAAAGTGTCATACAATTCAAAAGCTTTTTCACCCGAAACAGTATCACCAGACGTGTTTTTTACAATACCATCTAAAAGTATTAATCCTTGATCCAATGTTCGTAAAAAAGAAGCTTCTTCTTCCATAATTACATTCTCAATGAGGTGTCTTTGCGATTTAAGTTCCGGAAATGCATCACCCATTTTCAAACTTAAAACATCTACCAAACGGTAAATAAAAGGCTCCTTTTGATTTAAAAATGTAAAACTATAGCGAATGGCACGACGTAGAATTCTACGAATAACATAGCCAGCTCCTGTATTACTTGGCAATTGTCCGTCTGCAATAGAAAAAGCTACGGCACGAACGTGATCTGAAATAACGCGAATAGCAACATCAACTTTTTCATCTTTGCCATACTCCTTGTCCGTAATGGTTTCTATTTCGCGAATTAATGGTGTAAAAACATCGGTATCGTAATTACTTTGAACATCTTGTAAAACCATACACAAACGTTCAAAGCCCATTCCAGTATCAATATGTTTGTTAGGAAGTGTTTCTAAAGATCCATTGGCTTTTCGGTTGTATTGCATAAAGACCAAGTTCCAGATTTCCACCACTTGTGGATGATCCATGTTTACCAAATCTTTGCCAGGAACCTTTGCTTTTTCTTCAGCAGAACGAATATCCACATGGATTTCGCTACACGGTCCACATGGTCCTTGATCGCCCATTTCCCAGAAATTATCCTTTTTATTTCCCATCAAAATCCGATCCTCGGAAATCAATTTTTTCCAAAAATCATAAGCCTCCTGGTCCATTGGTGTACCATCTTCGTCATCGCCTTCAAAAACGGTTACATATAATATATCTTTATTAATTTTAAAGACATCGGTTAATAATTCCCAAGCCCAAGCTATAGCTTCTTCCTTAAAATAATCGCCAAAACTCCAATTCCCTAACATTTCAAAAAGGGTATGATGGTAGGTATCATAACCCACTTCTTCCAAGTCGTTATGTTTACCAGAAACACGTAAACATTTTTGTGAATCAGTAATTCGGCTGTTTTTAGGTTCGGCGTTTCCTAGAAAATATTCTTTAAAAGGTGCCATTCCAGAATTGACAAACATAAGAGTTGGATCGTCCTTTAAAACCATAGATGCCGATGGCACAATGCTATGTTGCTTATCCTTAAAAAATTGCAAAAATGTTGCGCGTATATCTTGAGACTTCATAAATGAAAATGGGTTGTAAGCTTTTGTTAAAATTCTGCCATGTGCTAAACAATTTATATATTTACTCTTCAAACTTTAAAAATAAAGTAGGGACAACTTATATATAACTTTATTAAAACCTATTTCTAGCAGAATAATTGCTAATATTATTCTAATTAACTGCAAAAATAGTAAATTTAGCCAATGAGTAAGGTAAAATATTATTACGATTCTGAAACACTCGCTTACCGTAAAATTGAGCGTAAAAAAAGACGCACCTTTAAATTCATTGCCTTATTTGTTTTGGCGGCAGGTTTATTTGGCTTTCTAACGGTTTTTATTACGGGTCAATACATTGAATCGCCTAAAGAAAAGGCCTTAAATCGGGAACTTTCTAACATGCAATTGCAGTACCAATTATTGAATAAAAAAATGGACGAAGCGCAACTGGTATTAGAAGATGTTGCTAATCGTGACAACCATATTTACCGATTATATTTTGAAGCCAATCCTATTCCTGATGAGCAACGTCGGGCTGGTTTTGGTGGTGTAAACCGCTATAAAAACCTTGAAGGATTTGATAATTCTAAACTTATTGTAGAAAGCAATAAACGCATTGATATGCTACAAAAGCAAATTGTGGTCCAATCTAAATCATTAGACGAAATTGCTAAATTAGCTGAAGAAAAAGAACAACTATTAGCGGCAATTCCAGCTATTCAACCTGTGAGCAATGAAGACTTAACACGTATGGCTTCCGGTTACGGTTATCGGACAGATCCGTTTACCAAGGTTCGAAAATTTCATTATGGCATGGATTTTACAGCACCTCGAGGCACACCTGTTTATGCCTCTGGTGATGGCGTAGTAATTCGTGCTGACAGCCAATCGTCTGGCTACGGAAATCATATTCGTATAGATCATGGCTTTGGTTATGTTAGTTTATATGCGCATTTATATAAGTATAATGTTAAAAAGAACCAGAAAGTAAAACGAGGCGATTTAATTGGGTTTGTTGGAAATACGGGCCGCTCTGAAGCTGCACATTTACATTATGAAATTTTCAAAGATGATGAGCGCATCAATCCCTTAAATTTCTATTACGGCAATCTTTCTGCTGAAGAATTTGACGAGCTTTTAAAACATGCCACACTTGAAAACCAATCTTTAGACTAATGCATATCAACCTACCAGAAAAACGTTATTACGGTATTGGTGAAGTAGCCAAAGCATTTGGTGTGAACACCTCGTTAATTCGTTTTTGGGAAAAAGAATTTGACGTTTTACAGCCTAAAAAAAACGCCAAAGGCAATCGGAAATTTACACCTGAAGATATTCAAAATCTAAAGTTAATTTTTCATTTAGTAAAAGAACGTGGCTTCACGTTAGATGGTGCTAAAACACACTTAAAAGAAGAAAAACAGCAAACACTTAATAATTTTGAAATCATCTCGAAATTAGAAGATATAAGGGCACAACTCGTTAAAATTAAAGAGCAGTTGTAACATTATACTAAAAGTAGCAACTAATATATACAAACTTTATACGCAAACACTAAAACACGTTATTATGAAAAAATGGTTAATTCCCGTTATAATTATTGGAGTCATTGCAATAGGCCTTTACTCTTGGGCTAAAGGATTTAATAATACAGCTGTAGAACTCAAAGAAACGGCAACAAAAACTTGGGGTAATGTTGAAAGTAGTTATCAAAGACGAAATGATTTAATTGGCAACTTGGTAAAAACCGTTCAAGGTGCAGCCGATTTTGAGCGAACAACTTTAACAGAAGTTATTGAGGCTCGTGCCAAAGCAACCTCAACTACCATTGATGCGAGCAATTTAACCGCTGAAAACATGGCGCAATTCCAACAAGCACAATCTGGTTTAAGTGGTGCATTATCTAAATTATTAGTATCTGTAGAACGCTATCCAGAATTGAAAGCCAATCAGAATTTTTTAGAATTACAATCTCAATTAGAAGGTACAGAAAACCGTATTAATGTGGCTAGAGATCGTTTTAACGAGGCTGTTGAGCCCTACAATAAACACATCAAAAGATTCCCGAATATGTTATTAGCTGGCCTATTCAATTTTGATGAAATGAATTATTACAAAGCAGATCCAGGTAGTGAAAACGCTCCTGATGTTGATTTTGAATTTTAAAAGCTATGTCGAAAATTGAAGATTTTTTAACAGCCGACGAAGAGCAAGAAATTATTGCTGCAATTCGCGTAGCTGAAAAAAACACGTCTGGAGAAATTCGCGTGCATTTAGAAAAAACATCAAAAATTGATGTGTTTGATCGTGCTATGGAAGTGTTTCATTTTTTAAAAATGGACAATACCAAACAGCAAAATGGCGTATTAATTTATGTAGCCGTTGAAGACCGAAACTTTGTTATTTTTGGAGACAAAGGCATTAACGAAGTGGTTTCAAGTGATTTTTGGGATAGCACCAGAAATGCCATCCAAAGTCAATTTAAAAAAGGTAATTTTAAACAAGGTTTAATAGATGGCATTTTAAAAGCTGGAAAGGCTTTAGAAAATCATTTTCCTTGGGAACATACTGATAAAAATGAGTTACCTGACACGATTTCAAAAGGATAAAAGCCCAACATGCCCAATTTAAACAAACATACATTTACCTATTTATCTTTAAAACAGTTTAGCCTTATTTGTGCTATGCTATTTTTGGGCTTGAATTCTGCTTTGGCACAATTTAACATACCAGAAACCCCGAAAGAACAAACCAGTGTTTATGATTATATTGGTTTGTTATCAGCTACTGAAAAAAATAATTTGGAGGACAAGCTGATTAAATATTCTGACACCACATCTACACAAATAGTTGTTGCTATAATTTCATCTACTAATGGTGAAAATATTAATTATTTAGGCGCACAATGGGGACAAAAATGGGGAATTGGTCAAGAAAAAGAAGATAATGGTGTTCTTATTTTGTTGGCACGAGATGATAGAAAAATTGCTATTAGTGCAGGTTATGGTGTAGAACATTTACTCACCGATGCCATGAGTAGACGCATTATTGAAAACGACATTATTCCTTACTTTAAAAACAACGATTATCCAGGTGGTTTGAATCGTGGTGCAGAAGCTATTTTTGAGGTTATGACTGGTGAATACCAAGGCTCACGACAAAGTCATACTAATAATTCGCCAATTGGGTTCTTTTTCTTGTTGTTTATTGTTTTTCTATTCATCATCATCGCTATTTCCAAAAGTAGGCGTGGTGGTGGAACAGGTGGTTCTGGGAGTAACAAATCTGGCGGTTTCAGTATTTTAGATGCCATTATTTTGAGTAACATGGGTCGTGGTGGATATGGTGGTTCTTCAGGTGGTTTCGGAGGTTCTTCATCAGGCGGTAGCTTTGGTGGAGGTGGCTTTGGAGGTGGCTTCGGTGGAGGTGGCTTTGGAGGTGGAGGCGCTTCTGGAGGATGGTAGTGATTAGTGATTAGTGATTAGTGATTAGTGATTAGTGAAAAATATAGAAGCCATTTTAGCGAAAACTAAAATGGCTTCTATATTTTAGCGCAGTCGAGACCTCATTTGACTAAAAACAAGAAGTTCTCGACTGCGCTCGAACAGACATTAGACTTTTTTTAAGGAACTATTTCTTTAATCCCAATAAAAACTATCATCATCAGTTTCTCCTTTTTTACCCAAGCTATTAAATTTCCAACTAAAACTTACCATAAGGTATTGTTCCAAAACGGTACTTTGAGAATCTTGAATGTAGTTTTGCGTGGCGGTTCGTCT
>CBFHJN010000203.1:0-5483 GCA_965655805.1 Flavobacteriaceae bacterium | reverse complement strand
AAGGTGGTTTTAAAATTGGTGAAGACACTTCGCCTTATTTAGATTTTGTTTTAGGAGGCTATGGAAATAATCTAATTAATAATTTCACTTCGTTTTATGGCTATGACTATTTATCATTGCCAGGAAACAGTTTTGTAAAAGGGATGTTCACTGTAGACTATGAAGTTTTTAAAAAGCAACATATTGTAGCGGCTGCTAACTTTGCAAATGTAGCCGATAATATTTTCGATTCTGGCGAATGGTTTACTACACCAAATTATACGGGTTATGCGTTAGGGTATTCTATAGAAACCTTTATTGGTCCAATAGAAGCTAAATACACGTGGTCACCAGAAGTGAAAAAGAGTGTATGGTTTTTTAATTTAGGGTTCTGGTTCTAAAGTCCTATAAAATCCTTAAAAAAGTCAATTTTTTTATTGATATTTGTGAAGTTATGGCACATTTTTGGACAGATCTATTATCGTATCTTCAGTTTCTTATTAAAAGAAATCCCGAATAATATGCCACTTTATCGACGGATTCCAAGCCGTAGTTTCTCGGTGAAATCACTTTTATTTAGTATCTTTAAATAATTTGTAATGCGGTGTTTTTTGGTTTTATACAGTCAACGTATTTTTCGCACAAAATCACCCACTTAAAAAATAAAAAACAATGCCTTTTTATCATAAATTAGGGGAAATTCCGCCCAAGCGTCACACGCAGTTTAGAAAATCAGATGGTAGCTTATATTATGAGCAACTTTTTGGAACCATTGGCTTTGATGGTATGTCCACAAACTCCTATCATGAGCAACGTCCAACGCAAGTCAAAGAAATAAAAAAACAATATAGCGTTGCGCCTAAAATTGCCAAAGAAAATAGCATTCAATCCTATCGTTTTCGTGGATTTCAGGTAAAACCAGAAAACGACTATTTGGAAAGCAGGAAAACCGTTTTAATAAACAGCGATTGCAGTATTATTTTAGCAGCTCCAAAACAGTCAACAAATGATTATTTTTATAAAAATACCGACTCAGATGAGTTGATTTTTATTCATAAAGGAACAGGAAAACTACGTACCATGCTTGGTAACTTGGACTTTAAATATGGCGATTATTTGGTTATTCCTCGTGGTATAATTTATAAAATAGATTTTGACACTGAAGACAATCGTCTTTTTATTGTGGAATCCAAACATCCAATTTATACACCAAAACGTTATAGAAATTGGTTTGGCCAGTTATTAGAACATTCCCCTTTTTGTGAACGGGATTTACGTCAACCTCAAGAGCTTGAAACTTATAATGAGTCAGGTGATTTTCTCATTAAAGTTAAAAAACAAGATGATATGTTTGAAATGGTGTACGCCTCACATCCTTTTGATGTGGTAGGTTATGATGGTTATAATTATCCATACGCTTTTTCAATTCATGATTTCGAGCCTATAACTGGTCGCATCCATCAACCGCCTCCAGTGCATCAAACTTTTGAAACGGCAGCCTTTGTGGTTTGTAGTTTTGTACCACGTTTATACGATTATCATCCAGATGCCATTCCTGCACCATACAACCATAGCAATATAGATAGTGATGAGGTATTGTATTATGTGGATGGCGATTTTATGAGTCGAAACGATATTGATGCAGGTCACATTTCCTTACATCCAGCAGGTATTCCGCATGGTCCACATCCAGGAGCAGCCGAGCGTAGTATTGGAAAAACTGAAACCGAAGAATTAGCCGTTATGGTTGATACTTTTAAACCGCTACAAGTAACTGAAGAAGCCATGAAAATTGCCGATGAGGATTATTACAAATCGTGGCTGGAACATTAATAAATAGAATTAAATCAAAGTTATAACAATATAAAATATAAGCGTTACCAAGTAATTAGCTTAACGCAATAAAAAATACCGAATTATGAGTAAAAAAGAGATCAAATCAGTAGAATATGGATTGGAAAAAATATTTGATGACGCGCAAGACTTCCTACCATTATTAGGGACCGATTATGTGGAGTTTTACGTTGGTAACGCCAAGCAAGCAGCTCATTTTTATAAAACAGCTTTCGGTTTTCAGTCCTACGCCTATCGTGGATTGGAAACGGGTTCCAAAGATCAAGTGAGCTATGTGTTAAAACAAGATAAAATCCGTTTGGTATTAACAACTCCTTTAACGAGTTCGTCGCCAATAAACGACCATATTGTAAAACATGGCGATGGTGTAAAAGTCGTTGCCCTTTGGGTAGAGGATGCCAGATCGGCCTATGAAGAAACCACCAAACGTGGTGCCAAATCTTACATGGAACCAACCGTTGAAACTGATGAACATGGCGAGGTAGTTCGTGCCGGAATTTACACTTATGGTGAAACCGTACACATGTTTGTAGAGCGTAAAAACTACAACGGTAAATTTATGCCAGGTTTCGTAGAATGGAAATCAGATTATAACCCAAAACCAACGGGTTTAAAATTTATAGATCACATGGTTGGAAATGTTGGTTGGGGAGAAATGAATACATGGGTAAAATGGTATGAGGATGTCATGGGCTTTGTTAATTTCTTATCTTTTGATGACAAGCAAATTCACACCGAATATTCAGCTTTAATGAGTAAAGTAATGAGTAACGGAAATGGTCGTATTAAATTTCCAATAAACGAACCTGCAAAAGGTAAGAAACGCTCGCAAATTGAAGAATATTTAGATTTTTATGAAGGTCCAGGTGTACAACATATTGCGGTAGCAACAGATGATATTATTTCAACGGTTTCAGATTTACGCTCTAGAGGTGTTGAGTTTTTATCCACACCGCCTGAAGCCTACTATAAATCAGTACCAGGACGTTTGGAAGAGTTTAGTCATGAATTACGGGAAGATATCGAAACATTAAAATCTCTGGGAATCATGATTGATGCAGATGAAGAAGGGTATTTGCTGCAAATTTTCACCAAACCTGTTGAAGACAGACCAACCTTGTTTTTCGAAATCATTCAGCGTATGGGAGCCAGAGGTTTTGGAGCAGGAAATTTTAAAGCCCTTTTTGAATCTATTGAGCGTGAGCAGGCGTTAAGAGGAACCTTGTAATACATATATTTATAAGAATTGCAATAAAACGCTAGCATGTTGTTGAGAGTGTTTTATTGTATCCTATTTTTGGAATAGTAATTGTAATCTATATATAGCAACGTTACTGTTGAAGTTTACAATTAGAATCAAGTTTATGAAAAAGATATTTTTAACTATAGTCGCTCTAATTTCTTTAAATTTTGCTTTTTCGCAGGTGGAAAGTGCATTTGGTAAAGGAGAATGGTTTCGATTTGAAATGAGCTATAGTGGTTGGATGAAAGCTGGAGAGGCCACGCTAACGGTTAATGAATCCATGTATAAAAACAAACCCGTTTATCATGTGGTAGGTAAAGGCTGGACTACTGGTGCTGTAAGTTGGTTTTTTGAGGTTCAAGATCGCTATGAGAGTTATTTCGACAAAAATTTGATTGTACCGTATAAATTCATCCGAGATATTGATGAAGGCGGTCATACCAAAAATATCGAAATAGAGTTCGACCAAAAGAACAACAAAGCACATGTAAATAATATTAAGCATAATCGTAAAAAAACCTTTGACACCAAACCTAAAATTCAGGATATGGTATCAACATTTTATTATTTGCGTAATAATATGGATATCGATAACCTGAAGGTAAATGACGAAGTTGAGGTAAATATGTTTTTTGATGAAGAAAACTATGGCTTCAAATTACGGTATTTGGGCACCGAAGTTATCTCAACCGATTTCGGGAAGGTTAATACCTTAAAATTTAGACCATATGTTATGGCTGGTCGCGTATTTAAAGAAGAAGAAAGCCTAACCTTATGGGTTTCAAATGATAAAAATAGAATACCTTTACGTATCAAAGCCGATTTGGCAGTTGGTTCTTTACGCGCTGATTTAAATGCGTTTAAAGGTTTAAAACATCCCTTTAAAATTTTAGTAGAAAATTAATAGTATGAACGACGACATCACCAAACAACTTAAAGAAAAATTTGATAATATTGGGCAAGATTTGGACGTACATCTCAAAGGTTTATTGTATAGCAAACCCATAAATTATTGGGATTATGTTCAAACAGATGCCCTTTTAGATTTACAAACCCAACGTACCGTTTTACCAGATGAAATGGTGTTTATCATGTATCACCAAATAAACGAGTTACTGTTTAAAATGATTTTGTGGGAAATAGAGCAAGTGGCAACGGCCGAAAAACTCACAGCTGATTTCTTCTCAACAAAATTAATGCGTGTAAGTCGCTATTTTGATATGCTCACGTCATCTTTTGAAATTATGCGTCTTGGTATGGATGTGGAGCAGTACAATAAATTCCGAAACACCTTAACACCAGCCAGTGGTTTTCAAAGTGCACAATATCGAAAAATTGAAATTTCTTCAACCGAATTAATCAATTTAATAGATAATCGCTTCCGTGAAACCATTGATAGAAATACACCTTTTGAGCATGCTTTTGATCATTTATATTGGCAAGCTGCAGGAAAAGATTATGAAACAGGCAAAAAAAGCTATTTATTAACAGTTTTTGAAGAACGATACAAAGATGAATTTATTAGATTTGCGAAATTCTACAACACAAGTAATCTTTATACCAAGTTTAAAGAATTGCCTGAAGCTGTAAGAACAAACAAAGATTTAGTAAATGCCATGCGTCATTATGACTATACCGTTAATATTAAATGGGTTATGGCACATTACAATACAGCCAATCATTATTTAAATATTGGTGGTAAAACCGCAGAAGCAACAGGAGGAAGCGAATGGGTAAAATATATGCATCCAAAATATCAACGACGAATATTTTTTCCAGAATTATGGAGCAAACAAGAATTGGACGATTGGGGAAAGAATGTATAATTCTTTTTGCCCTATTAATAACATTAGTAAGTTGTAAAAACGATAAGCCAGAACCTGTTCTGGAAGATGAATTTGCAGCTATTATTCCGCCGGAAGAACTTAAGGAATTTGGTTTTAATCTAAACGATTATATTGTAAAACGCGATACCATCCGTAAAGGTGATAGCTTTGGTGTCATTATGGAGCGCTATAAAGTTGGCTATCCAAAGATTTTTCAAATTGCTGAAGAGACCAAAAAAGATTTCGATATTAGAAAACTTCAACTGGGAAAACCGTACACGGTTTTGTGCTCAAAAGATTCCATTCAGCAAGCCCTTTCATTTGTTTATCAGCCCAATAGGGAAGAATATGTGGTGATTAATTTTCAAGATTCTATTCATGCCTTCACCAGCAGGAAACCTATTAAATATGTTGAAAAAGAAATATCAGGCACTATTTCTAGTAATATTTCTCAAACATTAGCGGATCAAAATATCAGCTTTATTTTAGCTTATAAAATGTCTGATATTTATGCTTGGACCATTGATTTTACCAGACTTCAAAAAGGCGACCACTTTAAAGTAATCTATACCGATAAATAT
>CBFHJN010000202.1:0-5502 GCA_965655805.1 Flavobacteriaceae bacterium | reverse complement strand
GGAACAGAACTAGAATTAAATATTTTCAAAAAAGACTCATCATTCACAACCGCTGATCAAAGTGCGCAAGTCAATTATCAATTAAATTCTAAAAATCAGTTTTCAGTTGGTATAAAATCCACCAAATCCAACAACCTACTAAGCAATGATAATTTAAATCCTTTAATAAAGGATTACGAAACAACCCTCTACACTATTGGCTTCGCATTCATAAACCGTGTAAAATACCCATCACTTTTTAATAAAAATGCGGCAATCCTCCTAAAAACCGGTATTGGAAAAAGAAATATTTCAAGAGCAAAAGATCAGCAATTCATGTACTCCCTTGATGCTTTCAAAATTTTCAATTTAAATCTAAAAAATAATATTTATTTAAAAACAACAAGCTTTGGCCTATTTTCAGATAGCTATTTAGAAAATGAATTAATCCGATTTGGAGGGATCAATTCCATTCGTGGCTTTGAAGAAAACAGTTTAACCGCTACCTTTTATGCTCTATTAGCTACCGAATATCGTTACTCATTAAGCAGCGACTTGTATATTCACAGCATTATAGATTTGGCTTATTTTGACAACAAAATCATTACTCAAAAAGAGAAGCTTTATGGTTTTGGTTTTGGTTTCGGCCTGAACACCAAAGCAGGTCTGTTGCGCTTTAACTACGCTAATGGGAAAAGCGAAAACCAAAGTTTCAAACTATCCAACTCTAAAATCCACTTAAGTTTAACAGCACTTTTTTAAGAATAATGCGGACTAAAAAGGCTTGGTTTTGAAAATATTTTAAAATTTTAACCCTTATTTATTGTTTAATTAACTTTTTATTATGATTTTTGGCATAGACTAATTCAAATAAAATATAAAATGAAAACAAAGTTTAGTGGAATTTTAACGCTATTTCTAGCGTTTGTTGTGCAACTTACGTTTGCGCAAGAAAAAACAATTTCAGGAACGATTTCCGATGAAAACGGATTACCGCTTCCTGGAGTTAATATTATTGTAAAAGGTACTACAACTGGAACTCAATCAGATTTTGATGGTAATTACTCCATTAATGCGAGTTCAGGGGATGTCCTATCGTATTCCTTTATTGGTTACACAACAAAAGAAATGACTGTTGGTGCATCCAACACGATAAGCTTTGCAATGGAGGTGGATAGTGAAGCCCTTGAAGAAGTAATTATTACTGCTTTAGGTGTTGAAAGAACAGCTGGTGAGTTAACTGCTGCTACGAAAGTAGTTGAGGCGGAAGAGCTAACACAAGCTGCCAACCCTAACGTTGTGCAGAGTTTAACAGGTAAAGTTTCTGGTTTACAAATTAATACAACTAATAATGGTGTTAATCAAACAACTAGAATTGTATTAAGGGGTAACCGTTCATTAACAGGTAACAACCAAGCGTTGATTGTTATTGATGGTGTTATTTCTAGTGCAAACACTCTTGCAAACTTAGCTCCAGAAATCATTGCCTCTACCAACGTTATTAAAGGTGCAGGTGGTAGTGCTTTGTACGGTTCTCAAGGTTCTAACGGTGTAATTATTGTTACTACTAAAAGTGGATCATCTTCAGAGAAAATTGAAGTTTCTGTAAATTCTTCAATCTCTTTTGAAGATGTAGCATTTGTTCCAGAACGTCAGACTAAATACGGTCAAGGTTGGAATGGTGTTCATACATCATACGAAAATGGTGGTTGGGGTCCAGAATTTGATGGTACTATGCAGCCTGTAGGATTAGCTCAAGCTGATGGATCATACATTATGGCTCCTTACACTGGAGATAGTGACAATATTAAAGAATTCTTTAAAACTGGTACTATTTTACAAAATGGTGTTACGCTTTCAGCTGGTGACAAAACAGGTAATGTTTTATTATCTGTAAACAACCAAAAAACAGAATTCGTTGTTGAAGGAGATGAGTTAAACAGAACAACTGTTTTATTCAAAGGTAATAAGCAATTAGGTAAATGGAATGTTGGTGGTAACGTAACGTATAACACGTCTTCTGTTAAAACTACAACTTCTGGTTTATTTACTGAATTATTACAAACAGCATCAAACGTTCCTGTTGCTCTTTTTGAGAACTCTGGAAATGAAGGACACTGGACATCTTACTACAGAAATCCTTATTGGATGAGAGATAACATCAGAAACTTCAACAACCAAACTAGAATGAATGGTGTTATGAATGTGAAATACGATATTAATGATAATATTAATGTAGTATTAAACAGTAGTGTTCGTAACTTCAAGAGTACTTCAAGAAATTACACAAATGAATATATTGACACTATTGGTGTTGGTGGTGGAGATCACTCTACGGTATCTCAATTTGGACAAGGTAATAGTGAAGAAACAAACATCTATAATGATTTGTTTATAAATTTTGATTACATGTTAACTGATGATATTTCGTTAACTGCTTTAGTTGGTAACAACATTCAAGATAACATGTTTTCTTCTACTTCAGTTAGTGGTAGTAACTTAACAATCCCTGGATATTACAACATTGATAATATTACTGGAAGACCTACAACATCTAACAATGTTTCAAGAGATCGTCGTTTCTCATTATTAGGAAGTGTTGATTTAGGGTATAAGGATTTCTTATTCTTATCTTTAACAGGACGTAATGACTGGACATCAGTATTGGCATCGGATCGTAACTCGTTCTTCTACCCTTCTGTAGGTTTATCATTTGTTGCAACCAATGCTTTTCCTGGCTTGAAAAAAGGCGGTATATTAAACTATGCTAAAATTTCTGGAAACTGGGCTAAAGTAGGTAACGACCGTGTTGGTGCTTACCAAATTGAATCAACTTTAAACCAAGCGACTGGTTATCCTTTCGGAGGATTAAACTCGTTTGTATTGGATCAAACAATTGCTGATCCATTATTAGTAAATGAGTTTATAGAATCATATGAGTTGAACTTAAATTTAGCTTTCTTTAAAGGTGATAGAGTTCGTTTAGACTTTTCTATCTATGAGTAACAGGTATTACAACCTCTGCTGCTTCTGGTTTAGCAAATACAACTGTTAACGTTGCATCTTCTACAACTTCTGGTTTTGAAATCGATTTAGGTTTAACACCTATTAGAACTAAAGACTTCCGTTGGGATTTAGATGTTAACTTTGCTACAAACAAAACAGTAATTGACAAAATTTCTGATCAATCGGACGAAGTTGCATTAGCTGCTTTTGCTGATGTGGGTATTTTTGCTACCGAAGGAGAAGAATTTCCTTTAATTAAAGGTACTGCTTACGATAGAGATGATCAGGGTCGTGTATTAATTGACCCAACAACTGGAAACCCATTAAAAACTGGTAGCTTCCAGGTATTAGGTAAGTCAACTCCAGATTATATCGTAGGATTAAATACAGCTGTTAATTATAAAGGAATCAGACTTGCTGCTGTTATGGACTATAGAACTGGTCACCAATTTTGGGCTGGTACTAAAGACTGGTTATCTTGGTCAGGTCATTTAGTTGAATCTGCTGACGGTGGACGTAGAGGATTTATTTTCCCTAACTCTGCAATTAATACAGGTACAGCTGCTAATCCAGTTTACGAAGCAAATACAAATGTTATTACAGGTGGAACTACTTACGCTAACTATTTAGATTATTTCTCTAATGAATATAGAAGTGTAAGTGAAAACTTTGTACTAGATGCAACTGCTTTTAAAGTAAGAGAACTATCTTTAAGCTATGCATTTTCAAAAGAAATGTTAGACAATGTTGGTTTATCAAGCTTAAGAGTAGGTGTTAATGCTAGAAATCCATTTACCGTATTACCTGCTGAGAACAGAGGTTATGCAGATCCAGAAATCGGAAGAACTTCTGGTAACGATCAAGGTTTAAGTGTTACTGGTCAATATCCTATCACTAGAACATACGGTATGACTCTTAATTTAACTTTTTAAAAAATAAACATGAGAACGAAATATAAATTTTTATTACTAGTAATCTTCGCGATTACTGTATCATGCAGCGACTACTTGGATATAAACAAAAATCCAAATTCGCCTTCTGCTGATGATGTGACACCGGATTTAATTTTAGCGGGTGCTATGACGAATACGTATAGAACGCAAGCTAGAAGAATGAACCGATTAGGAAATGTTATGATGAATAACTGGGGAGCTAACGTAAACTCGTTTACTGGTGGTTTCTCTGAAGAATTCACTTTAGCAATTGACAATAACTTCTATAATGACTTATTTACTGGGTTATACAGAGGAACATACAACTTTCAAGCAATTATTGACTATGAAAGTGCTGATTATGACAATCATAAAGCAATTTCTAAAATCATGAAGTCTTTCTACATGCAATATGTGGTTGACTTATATGGTGACGTACCTTATTTTGAGGCGCACAAAGGAATTGAGAATTTAACACCTGTTTACGATAATGACCGTACAGTTTATGAGGCTTTATATAATCAAGTTGATGAAGCTATTGAATTAATCAACAATGCTGGTTTAAACACTATTCCAGTAGGAAGTGAAGACGTTATCTTTAACGGTTCTATGTCAAGCTGGATTGCTTTTGGTAATTCATTAAAATTACGTTTATTATTACGTCAGCGTACGGATGCAACAATGAATGGTGATGCTGAATCAGCTGCATTCATTGCAAGTAAATTACCAGAATTACAAACTGTTGGTTTCTTGAACAATAATGCCGCAATAAACCCTGGCTATTCTGCGGAAAGTACAGCGCAACAAAATCCATTTTACAACTACATTGGTTTCTCTAATAATGAAACTACTGCTACAGGTTACAATTTCTACAGAGCATCTCAATATGCCGTACAATTTTTAATTAACAGTGGTGATGATCGTGTAAACTACTTATATGACGAAGCTGATGATGGAAGTGGTGGAATAGTAGGTCATGAACAAGGTGCTGATAGTGATAATTCACCAGCTGGATTATCTCCAATTGGACCAGGTTTATTAATTGACTCTGCACAAGACGGTTATGTAATGACTGCAGCAGAAAGTTTATTAATGCAATCTGAAGCGCAATTATTTGGTTTAATACCAGGTGATGCTCAAGCAAGTTTTGAAGCTGCTATTGATGCATCTTTCCAACTATTGGGAGCTAACAGATCAGGATATACTCCAAACCAACCAGGAATAGGATGGGTTGGAACAGACAATGATAAGTTTGAAGCTATCATGAGACAAAAATGGATTGCTACTAATGGTATAAACGCTATTGAATCTTATATCGAGTTCACAAGAACTGGTTTCCCAGATGATATTCCTTTAGCTTTAACCGCTCAATCTTCAACCCGACCAAAGCGTTTGATGTACCCATCTGATGAGTATATTTCAAATTCAGCAAACGTACCAGATCAAACTAGTGCGGTTGTATTTGCAACGGGACCATTTTGGGCACAATAATTAAAAAAAAATAGAAAAAATGAAAAATTTAAAAATTTATTTTACAGCAATTTTCGCTTCTGTTATTTGCTTCTCTTGTTTAGTAGACGACGAA
>CBFHJN010000201.1:0-5513 GCA_965655805.1 Flavobacteriaceae bacterium | reverse complement strand
ATTGTCCGAAAACCCACTATTAAAAGACATTTCAGATAATGATCCGGCTGGTATTAAAGAAATTAGATTGGAGCTTAAGGAAACAGCCTACCTACTAGGTTTAGATTTAAGTACAGTTATGGCTCAAATACGAGCTGGTTTTTTTGGTGCGCAAGCGCAACGTTTTCAAAGAGGACAGGACGAAATTAAAGTTTGGGTGCGTTATGATAGAACCAACAGAGAGTCTATTAATGATTTAGAAGATATGCGAATATTAACACCAACAGGTCAACGCATTTCTCTAAAGGACATTGCTACGTATACGGTTGTTCGTGGCGATGTAGCTATAAATCATTTAGAAGGGAAACGAGAAATTAATGTCTCCGCAGATTTAAAAGACCCAAGCACAAGCACTACGGATATTCTTGATGATATTAAAAACATAACCATCCCAGAATTACAGTCTAAATACCCAACCATTTCGGCTTCATTTGAAGGCCAAAATCGGGAAGCTCAAAAATTATCATCTTCTATTTCCAGCGCTGGAACCATTATTTTATTGCTGATCTATATAACGATTGCCTTCACCTTCAGGAGCTATAGTCAACCGTTATTATTACTTTTATTGGTGCCTTTTAGTTTAACATCAGTAGCTTGGGGACATTGGTTACTGGGTTTCCCTGTAAACGTGTTATCCTTGTTAGGCATAATAGCGCTAATTGGTATTATGGTGAATGATGGCTTGGTATTAATTGGAAAATTTAATAGTAATTTAAAAGAAGGCATGACGTTTGATATAGCGCTTTCTGAAGCTGGGAAATCACGTTTTAGAGCTATATTTTTAACATCCTTAACCACTATAGCTGGTTTAGCACCTTTATTACTAGAAAAAAGTAGACAAGCACAATTTTTAAAGCCCATGGCAATTTCAATATCATTTGGTATTGCCTATGCCACCATATTAACCTTGTTGGTTTTACCTTTATTTTTATCTTTTAGTAACTCTATTAAGAAAAACGCTAAATGGTTATATACCAATAAACATGTGACAAAAGAGGAGGTTGAACGCGCTATTAAAGAACAAAAAGAAGAAAATGAGCACTAGAAACTTAATTTTATACGGTCTTTTATTAATCTCATTACCGATATTTTCGCAACGAGTTTTAAACCCTGAAGATGCGTTTTCAATGGCTTTGGAACATAATTATGGAATTAAAATAACCAATAATACGGTAGAGATAGCTGATAACAATACCAGCATTTTAAACTCTGGATATTTACCAACAGTAACCGGAAATGCTGGAGCAACCTATAATTTAGACAATACGGAAGTACAATTTTCCGACGGAAGGTCAACTACATTAAATGGTGCCGAAAGCTCACGTTATAATGCTGCCGTAAATTTAAACTATGTTGTTTTTGATGGTATGGGAAGGCAATATAACTTTCAACGTTTAAAAGAGGAGTATAAGTTATCTGAACTGGAAGCACGAGAAACTATAGAAAATGTAGTATTGCAATTATTCACGGTTTACTATAGCTTGGCTAAAATTTCCGAAAATACCACAACTTTAGAGCAAACCCTGAATATTTCAAAAGACAGGTTATTAAGAGCTGAATACCAGTTTGATTATGGTCAGAATACCAAATTAGGTGTTTTAAATGCCCAAGTAGATATTAATAACGATAGTATAAACCTTATTAATATTAGGCAACAATTGAAAAACACCAAACGTGACTTAAATGTCATTTTAGGGAATGAAATTACTGAAGATTTTAACGTAAAAACCGATTTGAATTTTTCATTAAAACTTAACAAAGAGGATTTATTAACTAAAACTAAAGCAAATAACATTGCCTTATTGCAAGCGGATAAGAATATTTCCATTGGTGAAATCGATATAAGGTCTAGAAAATCGCAATATCTACCAACCGTAGGTTTAATTGGCACCTATGGATGGAATAAAAACAACAATAATGCGGCCTCTTTTGCTACTGCAACCTCTAATACTGGGCTTGCAGGCGGTATTAATTTAGCTTGGAACATTTTTGATGGTGGTAGCACCATTACACAAGTAAAAAACACTAAAATTATTCTAGATAATCAGAAATTGTTAAAAGAAGAACTCATAATCAATATTGAAAGAGATTTCTATAATGCTTGGGATGATTATCAAAACAAACTTGTTATTTTCCAAGTACAAGAAAATAATATCCTAACCTCCGAAAATAATTTTGAACGTACGCAGGAAAAATTTAAAATTGGGCAAGCCACTTCTATAGAGTTTAGACAAGCACAATTAAATCTTCGAAATGCTGAATTAAGCAGAAACCAAGCTAAATATGATGCTAAACTTGCTGAATTAACGGTATTACAAATAAGTGGCGACCTTTTGAATGTTGATTTCTAAATTAGAGCTCCAAAAAATACGAATAATGCAATAATAAACTTGCTCATTAATGTTTATCCAATAATAAGAAGCCTCACAAATTTCCCTTAAGATTTTTGTATATTTGCATGGTTTAAAAAAAGTTTAATAATTTACTAATAAGAAAACAAAATGACAGACCCTTCTACAATCATATATACAAAAACAGATGAAGCGCCAGCTTTAGCAACGGCTTCTTTTTTGCCAATCGTTGAAGCATTTGCAAAACAATCTGGAATAACTATAGAAACTAAAGATATCTCATTAGCTGCTAGAATATTAGCTGCTTTTCCTGATTTCTTAACGGAAGATCAACGTGTAGAAGATGCATTAGCCATTTTAGGCGATTTAGTAAAAAAACCAGAAGCCAACATCATTAAATTACCAAACATTAGTGCTTCTGTACCACAATTAAATGGCGCTATAAAAGAACTTCAAGATAAGGGTTATAAATTACCAAATTATCCTGAAGATGTAAAAAACGACCAAGATAAAGACGTTAAAAATCGTTATGATAAAATAAAAGGAAGTGCTGTAAATCCGGTTCTTCGCGAAGGAAATTCTGATCGTCGCGCTCCAAAGGCCGTAAAGAATTTCGCAAAAAAACATCCGCACTCTATGGGAGCTTGGAGTAAAGACTCTAAAACAAATGTCGCTACCATGCAGGAAGGGGATTTTGCTCACAATGAAAAATCAGTCACATTAGAAACGGGAACTAGTGTTAAAATAGTACATACAGACAATTCAGGCAATAAAACCATTTTAAAAAATGATTTTCCATTATTAAAAGGTGAAATTATTGATGGTACCGTCATGAGCAAAAAAGCCTTGTTAAGCTTTTTAGAAACTGAAATTGCTGATGCCAAAACTCAAAATGTTTTGTTTTCATTACACATGAAAGCAACGATGATGAAAGTGAGCGACCCGATTATTTTTGGGCATGCAGTTCGCGTTTTCTTTAAAGATGTATTTGCAAAGTACCATGAAGAATTCGAAAAAATAGGTGTTGATGTTAAAAATGGCTTTGGAAATTTAATCAATAATCTTTCTGAATTACCAGACGATAAACGCAAAGCTATAGAAGCCGATATTGAAGCAACATTCAATAATCGTCCAGATTTGGCTATGGTAAATAGTGATAAAGGGATTACTAATTTACATGTACCAAGCGATATTATCATTGATGCTTCCATGCCTGCTATGATTCGTACATCTGGAAAAATGTGGAATAAAGATGGAAAGCTACAAGACACGAAAGCTGTCATTCCAGATAGTAGTTATGCAGGAATTTATTCAGCTACAATAGATTTTTGTAAAGAACATGGTGCGTTTGATCCAACAACTATGGGGACGGTTCCTAATGTTGGATTAATGGCTCAAAAAGCTGAAGAATATGGATCACATGATAAAACATTTGAAATATCTAGCAATGGAAAAGTAAGTATTGAAGATATTTCTGGAACCGTACTAATTGAGCATCAAGTTGAAGCAGGTGATATTTGGAGAATGTGTCAAGTAAAAGATGCGCCTATTCAGGACTGGGTAAAATTAGCTGTAAATCGTGCTAAAGCCTCACAAACACCAGCTGTATTTTGGCTAGATAATGAGAGAGCGCACGATATTCAATTGATTAAAAAAGTAAATACCTATTTAAAAGATTATGATACCACTGGTTTAGATATCCGAATTTTATCGCCAATTGAAGCAACAAAGTTCTCTTTAGAACGCGTAAAAGATGGAAAAGATACCATTTCTGTTTCAGGTAACGTATTGCGTGATTATTTAACCGATTTATTCCCAATTTTGGAATTAGGCACTAGTGCAAAAATGTTATCCATTGTTCCACTAATGAATGGTGGTGGCCTTTTTGAAACAGGTGCTGGAGGTTCCGCTCCTAAACATGTGGAACAATTAGTTGAAGAAAATCATTTACGCTGGGATTCTCTAGGTGAATTTTTAGCATTAGCAGTATCCTTGGAACATTTATCAGAAGTTTCTAAGAATCCAAAAGCACTTATTCTATCAGAAGCTTTAGATGAAGCAACAGAAAAATTATTAGATAATAATCAATCACCTTCCAGAAAAGTGGGAGAATTGGACAATCGAGGCAGTCATTTCTACCTAGCTAAATATTGGGCTGAAGCTATTTCTAACCAATCTAAAGATTTAGATATGAAAAATAGCTTTGGAAAAATAGCACTTATGTTTAACGCTGAAGAGAAAAACATTGTTAAGGAATTAATTGATGTACAAGGAAAGGAAGTCAACATAGGCGGTTATTATGAACCAAATGAAGCTTTAACAAGTCAGGTTATGCGCCCAAGTGAAACATTAAACAAAATATTAAAAACATTATAATATTTTAAAATTTATGATTAAAGCTCCTATTTTAGGGGCTTTTTTTTATATTTTTAATAAAAATTGTCTTTAATGAACGTACGCATATTTGGGTTAATTCTGATTTTCGCATTCAGTATTAACGCAATTTTTTCTCAAAATAAAGTCACTTTAAATGGTGTTATTTCTGATTTAGAAAGTAGTGAAACTTTAATTGGCGTTAATATTTTGTTTCCAGAACTGAAAACAGGAGCAACTACTAACGAATATGGCTTCTACTCCATTACTATTCCAGACGGAACTTATAACGTTGTTATTAGTTATTTAGGTTATGGTGAAGTTTCGGAAACCATTATCCTTTCGGAAAACACCACTAAAAATTTCGCCTTAACAGAATCTGCTGAAAGTTTAAATGAGGTGATTATCACAGAAAATGTTGAAAAACTGAATATTCGTAAACCACAAATGAGTTTAAATGCTATGTCCGCAAATACAATACGAGAAATTCCTGTTGTTTTCGGTGAAGCAGATGTTATAAAATCCATTACCCTACTTCCTGGTGTTACAACAGCGGGTGAAGGCGCTTCCGGATTTAATGTTCGCGGTGGTGCCGCTGATCAAAACTTAATTCTTCTGGATGAGGCAACTATTTATAACTCATCACATTTATTCGGATTCTTTTCTGTTTTTAATCCGGATGCCATTAAAGATTTAAAACTTTATAAAGGTGGTATTCCTGCCAGATATGGTGGTCGTGTATCATCTGTA
>CBFHJN010000200.1:0-5610 GCA_965655805.1 Flavobacteriaceae bacterium | reverse complement strand
TCTTATTAAACTCTGGAAGAAGATTCGAGTGAATGTGTTATAAAGAAGAAAGAGCGCTGCGTTTTTAGAAACTATAATAAAGACTAAATTTTTAATGATATGAAAAACGATTAGTTTAAAAAAAGTATTATTTTTTTAGTTTCTAAAGTTGCCAATATTTATTAAAGCAAAAAGACCTTACAATTTGTAAGGTCTTTTTGTTTATGTTGGAAATTAATTAGCGTTTAGTCAGCTAATATAATTACTTTATTATCTTTCATCTCAAGGGTTCCCGAATTGATATTTACCGTTAATACGTTTTGGTTATCCTTTTGTGGCACAACCGTTGTATGTAACTCATCCAAATCCAATTGACTTTGTGAGTTAGTGGTGAATTTAATGGTTCCTTCTACCAAAAGTGATACAATAGGAGCGTGGCCATTCAGTATTTGGAATTCACCATCAACACCAGGTGCAATTACAAATTCCACTTCCGAACTAAATAAGGTTGCCTCTGGCGATACAATTTCTAAATACATATCTTTTTTTAGTTATGAGTTATGAGTTATGAGTTATGAAAGCAATTCTGAACTTTGAACTCTGAACTTGATTACGCTTCAGCTAACATTTTCTCTCCAGACTCGATGGCTTCTTCAATAGTTCCTTTAAGGTTAAAGGCAGCTTCTGGAAGGTGATCTAATTCCCCATCCATAATCATATTAAATCCTTTAATAGTTTCTTTAATATCAACTAAAACACCTTTAAGACCTGTAAATTGTTCAGCAACGTGGAAAGGTTGTGACAAGAAACGTTGAACACGTCTAGCTCTATTCACGGCTAATTTATCTTCTTCAGATAATTCTTCCATACCTAAAATGGCAATAATATCTTGTAATTCTTTATAACGTTGTAATAACTCTTTTACTCGAGTTGCACAGTCATAATGCTCATTACCTAAAATATCAGAAGATAAAATTCTAGAAGTAGAATCCAATGGATCTACAGCAGGATAAATACCTAGCTCGGCAATTTTACGAGATAATACAGTTGTTGCATCTAAATGCGCAAAGGTTGTAGCAGGCGCAGGATCCGTTAAATCATCCGCAGGTACATATACCGCTTGAACCGATGTAATAGAACCTCTTTTTGTTGATGTAATACGCTCTTGCATAGCACCCATTTCTGTTGCTAAAGTTGGTTGGTAACCTACGGCAGAAGGCATACGTCCAAGTAATGCAGAAACTTCAGAACCCGCTTGTGTAAAACGGAAAATGTTATCTACAAAAAATAATACATCTTTACCTTGACCATCACCAGCACCATCACGGAAATATTCAGCAATTGTTAAACCAGATAAGGCTACACGTGCACGTGCTCCTGGAGGCTCATTCATTTGTCCGAAAACAAAGGTTGCTTTTGATTCTTTCATAGCAGCTTTATCAACTTTCGTTAAATCCCATCCACCATTTTCCATAGAATGCATGAAATCTTCTCCATAACGGATAATGCCAGATTCTAACATTTCACGAAGTAAATCATTTCCTTCACGTGTTCTTTCACCAACACCAGCAAATACAGAAAGTCCACCGTGTCCTTTTGCAATATTATTAATTAACTCCTGAATTAATACTGTTTTACCTACACCAGCACCACCAAATAATCCAATTTTACCACCTTTTGCATATGGCTCAATTAAATCGATTACTTTAATACCTGTGAATAAAACTTCAGTTGAGGTTGATAAATCTTCAAATTTAGGTGCTTGTCTGTGAATTGGTAAACCTGCATCACCAGATTTAGGTAAATCACCAATACCATCAATAGCATCACCAATAACGTTAAATAGACGTCCGTAAACATCTTCGCCTATTGGCATTTGAATTGGTGAACCTGTTGCAACCACTTCAGTTCCTCTGCTTAAACCATCCGATGAATCCATCGCGATTGTTCGGACAGTATCTTCACCAATGTGAGATTGTACTTCTAGTACTAATAGCGATCCATCAGTTTTTTTGATTTCTAAAGAATCGTAAATTTTTGGAAGTTCAGTACCAGCTCCGAATTCAACATCAATAACTGGACCTACAATTTGTGCAACTTTACCTGTAACTTTTGACATTACTTATATGTTTAATATTATGCAATTTAATTCACTGAAAACACCTACTGTTTTCGCGCTGCAAATATATGAGTTTTAATTTAAAAACTATATTAAAAATTTAGGCTTTTTTAGGTATAAAAAAACGCCTTCAATTTGAAGGCGTTGGTATATCAAAAATAATAGAATTTCTATCTAAATGTTTTTGAGTAATTTGTTGGAAAAGTTCCTGCATCCAGAAGGTTTCCAGAAGCTTCAAAATTACTGCCATACGTGGCGTCAATAGCTTTCATCATTTCGTTTGCTACAATGGCATAACCTCTTGCAGTTAAATGTACACCATCTAAACTTATTAAACCACCTCTAACTAACGCTGTGTTGTAAATATAATTTCCAGAAGCATAACCTGTAGTAGCGGCTTCTTCTAAAATACCTTTGAAGTCCACAAGTGCTAATCCGTTGCTGGATGCTGCTGTTTGAATGGCGGCATTATAAGCATCTGTTGCCGTTTTAATATCTGCTTGCTCACTTGGGATTAATACCCATTTATCTGCTAACGGTAATGTAACGCCTTCGACAGAAAATTGACCAGCTACAGCAGGTGATAAGCCTTGACCTATTAAAATCGCAGCATATGATTCATTGACTTTTCCAATAATACTACTACTTGGTAATACAAATAAATCAGCTTCCGTGGCTTGTCTGGATTGTCCATAGGTTTGACCTAATAATCCAGCTACAAGAGGAGCAGCTGCAGGTGGCAAGCCAAATTGTGCAATAAACGCAGGGAATGTTGGACTGGCCAGCAGTTGTGCTGTAATAACAGAAGAAATATCTGTTAAAGACTCATCTTTAATAACTACCGGGTTTAATTCTGTTTCAGAGAAAACAATAGCACGGCTAGGATCTACCGCATTAAAGATTGGGTTTAAAGCGCCAAATACATTATTTAAAGTTGGGATTTGAGGACCAAAATTTTCATCTTCAGGATCTAAAGGATTATAAGGAACCGTAGTAAAGTGAGCTAAAGCAGTAATATAAGGTACATTGGTTACCACACCCTTAACATTATTTGGGCCTACCAAAGCATTAACAGCCGCATTAAATGCTGAATCAAATACTATGGGGTCTGTAATATCACTTCCACCGTAAGTGGAAGGATCAAAATTACCTGTTTGGTCAATACCTGTTCCGCCAGAAAGCGCATAACCTAAAACGTCATTTCCTCCTATTTCAGATAAGGTAAAAAATGTTGGAGTTTCTGCTACAGCATCACCTAAAACAGTAGCACCTAAACCAGAAGCCATTCTACCAAAATATGGATTGGCAGAACCATAACCAGGAACACCTAAATGAAAACTCTTAAGTCCAGGGATTCCGTAATTGTTGAAAGGCCCTGAAAGTACAGTAGTTCCCTCTGTTGTTGATGTTGCGTTTAATGGTGTTGGCGTGCTTGTTTCCGTGTCAAAATATAATCTAGGACCAAATAGTCTATTACCATTAGCGTCAAATAGAGGCATTCCACCAAATACAAACCCACCAATATTATCAGCCATTAACGGTTGTGTAAATGATCCACCACCTGCTAAAGCAAATTTTTGGGATAGCATATTAGGAAATGAATTTTGTTGGGCAGCTATAAATAAAGCACCATCTGTAAAACCTGCAGAAAATGAGGCGCCTACAGCTACGTATTTAGAAAAATCAGCATTACCAGAAACTAATGCTGGTTTTGGAGCCTCCATGTCGGATGATGCATCATCATCACTACTACAAGCAGAAATTGCGATAGCAGCTGCTAATAGCCAAATATATTTTACATTCATATTAATCTTTTTCATAATCTTATAAGTTGTTAATTACTATTGAGGCATAATACATAGAGCCTATGTTTCCTGTACCGATAGCTGTATAATATTCATCTCCAAGTAGGTTAGTGGCACCCACTTTAATGACTGATTTAATTTTAGGAATGGTATAGCTTAACTGAGCATCCACTGTGTGGTATGATGGAATATCACCATCGCCAAATGTTGCTTGCCAGAAATAAGAATCACTCCATCTCCAAGCTAAATTAAAACCTAAATTTTTAATAACGTTTGTGTTACCAAACGCCATTTTTACCTTGTGTTCAGGTGTGTTAAAGCTCGTTCTAAAATCTGGATATTTTGCTTGATCAAATTCTTGCTTGGTAAATGTGTAGTTCGCACTTAAATCAAAGTTGCCAAACACTTTAGTCGATAAACCAATAGCTGCACCATAGGATTCAATATTGGCATCAGAGTTAGTATAGGTTTGATACGCTTTGAAATCGCCATTTTGTAATGCGAGTAAAGATAATGAGTTATCTCCAACTTGTCCATATAACGGAATAACAACCGTTTCATTTGAGATAAAATCAGAATATGAGTTAAAATAAACACTAGCATCCACAATTAGGCGGTTTACTTTTCCACGATAACCAACTTCTATGGATGTTACTTGTTCTGGTTTTACGATATCTACATCCGATGCAACCGGTGCTCCGTTTTCAACAGAATTCAATGTAAAAGAATTCTCATAAGCCATACGTCCCGTAACAACTGAAGTTGAACCTTGACCGGCTATTTGACCAGCAGAACTTACTGAATAGGTTCTCACATCACGATCTAAATTAGATTCAGCGGAACCTACTAAAACCGCACGACCAGCATCTAGACCGATAAATAAATCTTGAGTGGTTGGGTTTCTAAAGCCTGTTTGGAATGACCCTCTAATATTATGGTTCTCATTAACTGTAAAACCAGCAGAAATTCTTGGCGAAAGGAAACCTTCAAATAATTCGGACTTATCATAACGTAAGGATCCTGTTAATTTCAATTTTAAACTTTCGTTTAGTTCTAATTGCTTTTGGATTTGTGTGTAAATACCAAATTCTGAATATTGAATTGGTCCATCAAAATCGGTATAAATGGTACCATATGAGTTTAAATCGTATTGTCTAAATGATCCACCTACTTGAATTTCGGCAAAATCAATTAAATGGCTGAAATTATAATTAGCATCTGAGTGATAGTATTTAGATGCATCACGGAAGCGAGATCCTTGAGTTAAGTCAGAATCAGCAATAACTCTGTCAAAAGCTCTTTGAAACCCAGGAGAACCAGGTTGTAGTCTTTCTCTATCGGCAACAGTTCTTGCTGCTTGGTGTGCTTGTGCTTCTGTTGCTCCTCCTAAAGTGGCTCCAGCAAAGGTGTTTATGTAATCACCAAACCAATCTTCATCGCTTTTCCATTGACGATTTATGTTGATTCCGGTAAATACCATATCATAAGAATCACCAGCTTTATCAGCTACGACATACCCTCTTACAAAGAAGTTGTCATTTCTAACTTCAATTTTGTGTTGTTGTTGTGTAAAGTTATCAATGTTGTAACGGTTAGTTCCTTGATAGATTGTTGAACCTGTTCCAATTTTACCAACGTAGGCAATTTCAAAATCGTTTGCCCAAGGTCTATAATATAAACCCCAATCGGCTTTAATACTTTCGGCAT
>CBFHJN010000199.1:0-5650 GCA_965655805.1 Flavobacteriaceae bacterium | reverse complement strand
CCAAATCTGGCAGATGTTCCAACACATGCCAAAGTGTAATAACGTCAAAACTTTGGGTTTTGAAATTAGCAAGTTCAGGCGTATCTGAAACTGCATTTTTTGTTTTAGTATTTGCAATTTTTCGCGCATCTGGATTTGGTTCAATTCCTGTAATAGTCCAATTATCTTTTAAGGCGGTTTGTAAAAAATCACCCGTTCCGCAGCCAATATCCAATAATGTATTTTCTGAATTATTGAACGAATTAATTAATTTCAATTTACGTTTTAAGGCAATTGTGCGAACTGTGTGGTATAATTTTTCAAACAGATTTCGTTTAGAATCTGTGTGCGAAATATAATCTTCACTTTTGTAATAACCTGGTAAATCTTCAGAATTTGGCTGTGGTGATGTTACCAAGATTTCAAAATCTGGATGCCTTTCTAATTGAAATATTTCGTTGGAAACGGAATAATCTGGAACTTGAAAATCGTTAATATTCTTCTTCACGTGTATTAATTATATGCATTAAAACCCATTCGAATATCATTCAAATACCTTGAAACAATATACCTATAAAATGAATCTATTTTTAAACAATCTTCACCAGTATCTGTTTTAGCTGTGATACTAATAAAGTACTTGTCTTTACCTTTTTTATGGATTTCTGGATCGTCTTTCTTAAAAATATAATCTGTAAAATCTATATACTTGGACGCATCCTCATCACTCAAAACACTAAAGTTTACCCAAACACCTTCCACTTCTACTCTAAAGTTATTAGAATTAAAATCGGCTACTTCAGAATATCTGTCGCGTAAATATCTAGAAAAAACAGCTGGTCTTTTATAAATTTGAAATACAAATTTATAGTCTTTAGCCAAATTATTTTTCGCGGTTTCATCTCCATTTACAATTTTATAGCCACGAACATCTTGAACATTTTTAACAGGAATACAAGACGAAAAACACAAAATGAGAAGTACAAATAAGACAGTAAATCCATGTGCTATTTTTGAAAACCTAAATCTCATTCCGATTGAATTCTTAAAACGTTCCACGTGGAACAACCCAAAATTAACGTCCTAAATAAACTAATAAAACCGAAATATCGCTGGGAGATACACCACTAATTCGGGATGCTTGCGAAATAGTTACCGGTTGAATTTTATTCAATTTTTCTCGCGCTTCTGTACTCATAGACTGTAATTGTGAATAATCAAAGTTCTTTGGAATTTTAATATTCTCAAGTCTGGTTAACTTGTCCGCATTGTTCTTTTCTTTATTAATGTATCCAGCGTATTTCACTTGGATTTCCGCTTGCTCAATTTCTTCCGTGTCTAAATTTTGATCTGAAATATAAGCATCCACACTGGCTACTTTTCGCATATCTTCAATAGAAATATTAGGTCTTGAAAAGATTTTAAACATCTTATCAGACTGCGACATTAAGGCTGAATTATTTGCTTCCAAAATCGGATTTATTTCTTCCGGCTTTACACTCGTATCTCTAAAAAATTCTACAAACGCTTCCGCTCTTTGATGCTTTTCTTCCATACGTTTTAAACGTTTTTCAGAAGCTAATCCTAAATCAAAGGACAAAGGTGTTAAACGAATATCTGCATTATCTTGTCGTAATAAGGTTCTATATTCAGCACGCGAAGTAAACATTCTATACGGCTCTTCTGTTCCTTTGGTAATTAAATCATCAACCAAAACACCAATATACGCTTCACTTCGAGTTAAGATAAAAGGATCGCGCTCTTGCACTTTTAGACTCGCATTTATGCCAGCCATTAAACCTTGAGAAGCTGCTTCTTCGTAACCTGTAGTTCCGTTGATCTGACCTGCAAAATATAAACCTTCTACTAACTTGGTTTCTAATGTGTGTTGTAGTTGAGTAGGTGGAAAATAATCATATTCTATAGCGTATCCTGGTCTAAAAAATTTCACATTTTCAAAACCAACTACTGAACGTAGTGCTTTAAATTGAACATCTTCTGGTAAGGATGTAGAAAAACCATTTACATAATATTCAACCGTATCCCAACCTTCAGGCTCTACAAATAATTGATGCCTATCTTTATCGGCAAACCGATTAATTTTATCTTCTATAGATGGACAATATCGTGGTCCTAAACTTTGAATTCGACCATTAAACATGGGTGATCTATCAAAACCTTCGCGAAGTAAATCATGAACTTCATTACTTGTGTATGTTAAGTGACAAGAACGTTGTTTGGTTAATGGTTTTGTGACGTCCAAATACGAGAATTTTTCCGGAACCGCATCACCAGGCTGCTCAACCATTTTAGAAAAATTTAACGATCGACCATCCACACGAGGAGGCGTTCCCGTTTTCATTCTACCCGATTCAAAACCTAACCGAACGAGTTGTTCAGTAATTCCTGTTGCAGCACGCTCACCTGCACGACCACCACCAAAATTCTTATCACCAATATGAATTAAGCCATTTAAAAACGTTCCATTTGTAAGTACGACACTTTTACATTTAATGGCAATTCCTAATGAGGTTTTAACACCTACTATTTTATGATTTTCTACAAGTATACCAGAAACCATTTCCTGATAAAAATCTAAATTTTTGGTTTGTTCCAACATATTTCTCCAATCTTCAGCAAATCGCATCCGATCACTTTGAACACGAGGACTCCACATAGCTGGTCCTTTAGATTTGTTCAGCATTTTAAACTGAATTGCCGATGTATCACTAACAATACCGCTATAACCACCAAGCGCATCAATTTCCCGCACTATTTGACCCTTTGCAATTCCTCCCATAGCTGGATTACAAGACATTTGTGCAATATTTTGCAAACTCATAGTAATAAGAAGTGTTCTACTTCCCATATTAGCAGCAGCAGCAGCAGCTTCGCTTCCAGCGTGTCCACCTCCTACTACAATAACATCGTAAACCTCATTAAACATGCTTACTAGATTTTAATAATTTTGATTGTTCCACGTGGAACAATGAATTTGTTTTTAAGCTATCAATTTAAAATCCTTCAGAATTCCAAATTAAAAAGTCTGCAAATATACGACATATTATGAGATATCTATGAGCTGTTCCAAATAGTGATTTTCCATGCTTCGCATTGCTTTAGCTTCTGCATCCGATTTATCTTTGTAACCGCAATAATGCAAAACACCATGAACCATGACCCGATGTAGCTCGTCACTAAAATGAACCTTAAAATCTTGAGCATTATCAGCTACGCGTTCCGTGGATATATAAATATCTCCCTGTATGATATTTCCTACAGTATAATCAAAACTAATAACATCAGTTAGCGTATCATGATCTAAATATTCAACATTTAAATTGTGTAAATAATCATCATCACAGAAAATATAATTGATTTCGCCTAATTCAAAATCTTCGGAAATAATTACCCTTTCAATCCAAGTTTGGAGAATTTGTATATTATCAATCTCAAAATCGTTTTCGTAATTAAAACTAATCATCCGTTTGTTTAAAATATTCTTGAACTTTCTTTTTATAAACCGGCTGCAAAGGTAAACTTTGGCGGTTTAAAATCTCCGTAGTATTAAAGTATTCTTTAGCGGTTGGAATCTGATTATTCGTGTTATTTTGAAAATCCTCACGATTCGTCTCCGATTTCCGCTTGGTATCTTCCCCTTGTTGCAAGGTTGCGTTTTCCAGTTTCATTAATTGATGCTGTAAATTCATCATTTTCTGAAGGGTTTGGTTGGTAAATCCTTTATTCAACAAGTCCATTTCCACATCTTCCATTTGTTTAAGTATTGCATTTCCAACGCCATTTTTACCTTCTTTTGCTAATTTGTCCCGCAAAGCTTGACGGATTTGCTGCTGTTGCTGATAAATTCTAAATAACTCGCCTTTACTAATTTCGCTACCTTCACCTTCACCCATTTGGCTCCCTTCTTGGTTACCGTTTTGTCCGTTTTTGCCAGATTTGCCATCTTTTCCAGGTTGACCTTCCGCTCCTGGTTTATCCCCTTTTTCTTTACCTTCTTCACCCTTATCCCCTTTTTCACCTTCGCCTTCATCTTTAGGTTTACCTTGCTCACCTTTCATGCCATCCTGCATTTGCTTGTTTAGTTCCTCCTGGCTCATAATAATATCCGGTAAACCTTGCTCTGGTTTTCCACCACTTCCCGCTCCAGAGGATTGCATCTGCATTTGCATCTGATTCATAATGTCACTCAAAAAATTAGCTAAATTATTAGCGGCTGTTATCGTGTATTGCTGATTGGCTATTCCTTGGTATAATCTGTTTTCTGAAAATTGTTCTAGCGATTTATCGATGTTAAAAAACACCTCTGAAATCTCTTTATTTACCGATTCCGAAAGTTTCGGTTGACGTAAGGATAAAGCGAACAAACTATCATCAACATGTGAGAAATGTTCCTTTAAATCATTCTGTTTGCGTAAGTAGGTGGCATATTTATTATGATTGATTTCAATGCTCTTAAAACGCTCCATTAAATTTTCCTGATCAAAAGAAAACAAAATTAAATTATCTAAAATTTGGCGCAACATGTCCATATCCTCTTGCATTTGTTCTCCACCTCCACCTTGCATGGCCATTTTCATCTTTTCGCCCATTTGCTTCATTTTCTCTGCAGCCTGCTTTTGCTTCTTTTGGGCATTTTGCTGATTCTTGTCAGCATCTTGATCTTGTTTTTGCTCTTCGTTTTCTTGTTTCTCGCCTAATTCATCGGATGCTTCTTGTTGGTCTTTCTTGATAGATTCCTTCTGCTTTTCGTCATTTGGAACATCCATAGGTTGTTTTAAATCTTGATTGTCTTTTTGTAAGTCTTCTAAAGCTTTTTCAAAATCCTCAAACTTTTTATTGAGGTCGTCTTGTTTTTCTTTGGTATTTTTCTCATCCGATTCTTTAGATAGTTTTTCTTGCTCTTCCGCTAACTTTTCTAAATCTTGTTGGAGCTTTTCTAACTTTTTAGCTACGTAATACCGCTTGGTTAATTCCAGCAATTGTTCTAAACTACGTTTCTGATTTTTATTTTGTTTTGCTAATTCTTCTAATTTTTGAGTCAGTTCCTCTTTGTTTATTTTTTCTTGCAATTTTTCCAGCTCCTCCAAAAGTTTTTCATCTTTTATAAGCTGCTCTTCATTTTCTTTTAAACGTTCTTTCAAGTCCTCTTTAAAGGTGTCTTCTTCTTTATTTTCTTTTTGAAATTCTTCTAAATTTTCTTCTAATTTCTTATTGAAATTCTTCATCATTTCCTCTTGCTCATTTTGGCGTTTCAGGAAATTTTCAAATTTCTTTTTATCATTGAAATTTAATTCAGATTTTTCTTTTTGTGTTTTAGACAATTCTTCAAGCTCTTTTTCACGTTCGCTCATTTTCTCCAAAGATTTATTTAAATCCTTGATAGTTTCATTTTGCTGTTGGAGCTGTTTGTCTTCGGTTTCGTCCTTTGTCAACTTTCTATAGGAGAAAATTTTACTTTTGGTACTCTTAAAATTATTGATAGCATCATTATCAAAAACCTGAAAATATAAATCGTAGCTCACACCTTCGGTTAGTTCCAAATTATTAGGAAAAGCCGTTATAAATTCGCCTACATTTCCATTTGAAATTGGAATAACTTCTGTTTTAATTTGCTTTTCATCAGCCGACGGATAATACACCAATTGCAGTT
>CBFHJN010000198.1:0-5679 GCA_965655805.1 Flavobacteriaceae bacterium | reverse complement strand
TAATTCTGATAGTGAAATACTCGTGCTCATAAATTTTTCCAATGCGCAAAAATACGTTCTTTTCAAGGTTTTTCAAGAATTTTTTAAAAATAATTACAGAATCTTTTTCAACAACCCTCGTTTAAAACTTATTTTTGCTGCTTCAGAGGTTTTTTTTATTTTATATGCACAAATCAGATTTACGCACCCAAAATTTTAAACTTTTTAAACCCTATGGTTTTATTAGTCAATTTGTGATTAATGGAAAGCAAAAACGGAATAAACGATTGCTGGGTGAATTGCACGATTTTCCAAATGGCACGATGGCTATTGGACGTTTAGATGAAAACTCCGAAGGTTTATTATTACTAACTACTGATGGAAAAACGAGTACGTTTATAACGAGTAGCAAAATAGAAAAAGAATATTATGTTCAGGTTGATGGTGCTATTACTGCAAAAGCCATGCAGGTTTTAGAAACAGGTGTGCCTATAACCGTAAACAGTAAACGGTATACAACTAAACCAGGAAAAGCATATGTTTTAGAGTCCATACCTGATTTTCCCGAACGTGGTAGAAAAATAAGAGATGCACGTCATGGACCAACTACTTGGATTTCGATTACAATAACGGAAGGGAAATTTAGACAAATACGAAAAATGACATCAGCTGTTGGTTTTCCAACCTTACGATTGGTTCGCGTTCGTGTTGGAACAATAACTTTAGGCGACTTAAAAATGGGTGAAGTTCAAAGCCTGAAATACATTGAATAATTTTACTCTTTTACGATAATAAGAGTTGCTCTTACGCCTGTTGCCAAATTCCATTGACTAGACGCTATTACATTTCCGTCATCATCTAGAATTTGTAATTCCGCAGTGTTAGGACCCGATTCGCCTTGGTTTAACGCCTGAAAATCTATTTTATTAAAACCTGTAGTTAGTGGCAAAATAAAGCCATTAAAATTGGATTCTAAAAGAACGTTGTTTTTAACTATATCATCGTTAACAAAAATACGTACACGATCACCATCGGGATACATATGATCTCTATAGATAATATTTACGCGTTCGGCTTTCGTACTAAAATCTCCTAGATATTGTGTGCTTGTGCTCCCACCTTGAGCGCTTCTTGGATCATTTTCAGCATATTTCAAATGTTTATTTACTGACTTTTGATAAAGTTCTCCAGGATCACCAAATTTTTCTCCGAACATAGAAAATTCTTTCTTCTCTGTATTTAAGGTTGAATTATTTGGAACCGATAACCCATTTACTTTACCTGGATTCGGATTTGACAATCCATTATTTTCTAAAGGAGAAATGTTTATACCACTGTTACCCGATTCCGTTTTAATAGCAGGAATAGACGTTGATGTATTTGGGTTGCTGTCAATTTGAGCCATTCCAGGCAAACTGAAAAACAGGAAAACTCCAACTAATAGCATGTTATGTAAGACACTCATAGTAGTAATTCAAAAAATATTTCAGTTTAATATTCAAAAACTGTTCCTAAATGTTTTCTAATTGATAAATATATGGCAAATATGAGAAATTTATTAATCAAGTATTGAAATTTAGCATAACATTAGTAATAACAATGTCTGTCAGATTTTTATTTGATTAAATGGTTAATTGAATAAATGTTAAAATATGTTAAATAACTACTTTGTAATGCATAGTACTGTAACAAAATAATTTTTGTGTCGTCTATCTAGTATATCAATCATTTAAATCAAAAATATCATGAGAACTTTAGACACCGATCAATTATCAAAAAGAACAAACAGTACAAAAGGTTTTACTTGGAATAGCAAAAGACGTTTCAGATAGTATTACCAAAAACGAACCAACAATCAATTAATCAAAAATCAAAATATTATGAGAACTTTAGACACCAATCAATTATCACAGAAAACAAACAGCACGAAAGGTTTTACTTGGAATAGTAAAAGACGTTTTAGATAGTTTATATTAAAATTAACATCAATCAATCAAAAAAATCGTGTTATGCAAGCAGTTATAAAAATTTCCAGAGATTCCAATGAGTTAATAACGTTTTCTCAAAAACGAATAACATTTCGGAAAAAACGGCAACAACATGATACGCTATGGATAGGAATTAAACGTTACATGCATTAGTTAATATTAGTTTGAATTAGTCAAAAAAAACGGAAGAAACCAGCACATGATGCTGGTTTTTTGTTTAAATGTTTTAGTGGTATCGTTTTTGTGTTTGTAAAAATCTAATTCTTAAAACGTTATTTTTATGAGACATCACAGAAACTCCGAAAATGTGAATGCAGGATCCATGGCTGACATTGCATTTTTATTATTAATTTTCTTTCTAGTAACAACCACCATCACAACCGATGCTGGGATAAATAGAAATTTACCTGCCTTCTGCCCTACTAATGACTGTTCAACGCCTATTGCTGAACGCAATGTATTAAGGATTGTTTTAAATAATGACAACGAAATATTAATCAATGACCAATTAGTCGATTTCAAAGAAATCAATAAACTTGTCAATGATTTTCTAGATAATAATGGTGATAAATCCTGCGACTACTGTTCAGGTGAACAGATCCAAACAGCATCTGACAATCCTCAAAAAGCAGTCATTTCAATTCAACATGATAGAAAAACATCTTATGATTTGTTTATAACAGTTCAAGATGAAATTACCAAAGCTTATGTAGCATTACGAAATGATTTTTCTGAAAACAAATTCAAGAAATCAATCGAAGATTTATCAGCATTGCGATTGCTGGAAGTTAAACGTGCTTATCCCATGAATCTTTCAGAACCTAAATAGAATCTATTTACTTTTCAATACTCTCTAAATCCAGGATAAAGGCATAGTATAAAGCGGTTCGCTTATAACGTTCAAAACGTCCTGAAGCACCACCATGACCAGTTTCCATGTTGCAGTCCATTACTAACAAATTATCATCGGTTTTAAGTGCGCGTAATTTGGCTAACCATTTTGCTGGTTCCCAATATTGAACTTGGCTATCCCAATATCCTGTTGTAATTAGCATATTTGGATACGCTTTAGCTTCTACATTATCATAAGGCGAATAGGATTTCATATAGTTATAATAAATTTCATCTTTAGGATTTCCCCATTCATCAAATTCAAAGGTTGTTAATGGAATCGTTTCATCTAACATCGTTGAAACTACATCAACAAATGGCACGGCTGCAACCACACCATTCCACAATTCAGGTTTCATGTTGATAATGGCTCCCATTAATAAACCACCTGCACTTCCACCCATGGCATACAAATGTTTAGGACTTGTATAGCCCTTAGCAACCAAATGTTCGCCTACATCGATAAAATCAGTAAACGTATTTTTCTTTTTAAGTAATTTTCCGTTTTTATACCATTCACGACCCATTTCTTGTCCACCTCGAACATGAGCAATGGCATAGACAAAACCACGATCCAATAAACTTAATCTATCAGATCTAAAAGTTGGTTCTGTGCTGTTTCCATAAGAGCCATAAGCATATAATAATAATGGTGTTTCTTCATCAATAGTAATTCCTTTTTTATAAACCAATGAAATTGGAATTTTAGTCCCATCCGTTGCTGTAGCTTGTAAGCGTTCAGATGTGTAATCATTGGAATTAAAACCACCTAGAACTTCTTCTTGCTTTAAAAGCTCTTGTTCTTTTGTATCCATATTATATTTATAGGTGCTAGATGGTGTTGTGAGTGAGGAATACACATAGCGTAATTTGTTGGTGTCAAAATCTAAATTGGATGTTGGATAGGCTAAATACGCAGGATCTTTAAATTCTATATAATAGTCAGCTGTCTCATCCCATTTTTTAATGCGAATAGTTGCTAATCCATTTAAACGCTCGCTTAAAACCAAATAGTTATTGAACAAATCAAAATCTTGAAGCAATACATCCCCTCTATGTGGAATAACATCTTGCCAATTATCTTTTGTGCCAGCTTTTACTGGAGTTTTGACCAATTTGAAATTAGTGGCATTTAAATTGGTTCGAATATAAAAATTGTCTTGATAATGATCTGGATAATATAATAAATCGCGTTCTCTAGGCTGAATAACTTGCCATTGCCCATTTGGTGTATTGGCATCTAAAAAACGAACTTCGGTAGATAATGTTTGATTACTACCGATCATTAAATACTCTTGCGATTTGGTTTTAAAAACATAACTATTAAAGGTTTCATCGGTTTCTTCAAAAACTAATTCATCTTGAGATTGAGCTGTTCCTAAAACATGTTTATATATTTTATTTTGTCTAAGTGTTTCTGGATCTTGAGTCGCGTAAAAAACAGTTTTATTGTCATTTGCCCAAACCGCACCACCTCCTGTATTGCTTAATTTATCTGCTAATAAGTTACCCGTTTCTAAATTTTTAAAGGAGATAGTATATTGCCTTCTAGATACAGTATCAATTGCAAAAGCCATCAATTTATTATTTGGACTCACATCTTGACTACCTATTCCGTAATATGAAAAACCTTCCGCCATTTCAGGTCCGTTAAAGATAATTTCCTCTTGAGCACCATCCTTTAATTCCTTTCTACAATACAAGGCATATTCAGAACCTTCTTCAAAGCGTATGTAATAGGAATATCCGTTTTCGTTTACAGGAACAGACTGATCGTCTTTTTTAATTCGAGCAGTAATTTCATTATACAATATATCTTGAAACCTTTCGGTATGCGACATGGCTTCCTCTAAATAATCGTTTTCAGCATTTAAATAGGCTAAAACATCTTGTGTTTGCGCATCCGGATTTTCAGCATTTTTTTGATCATCACTCAAACGCATCCAGAAATAGTCATCAACTCGTGTATCGCCATGTATTGTGAGTTCCTTTGGTTGTTTTTTAGCTATTGGCGCATCACTATTTACTGTTTTGATGTTAGTTTGCTTTTCTTTAGTTTCACAAGCAGAGACTAAAATTAAAAGCAACAAGAAATATATGTTTTTCATAAGTTGGATAAGTTGATGTTATACCGTTTAAAATTAGACAATTAATTCAATTGTTTTACATCTAATTCTTCTTTTTTAATACCGTAGGCAATATTCACTTTTTTACGACCCCAATTTTTAGCCGCTTTAATATCTAAACCCATATAAATATCAATTTGATTTTTCTTGCGACTATGCATTTTATCCTTTACTAGGTACAAACCTTCTAGGCCTTCAATAGAAACAGGTGTATTGTGCTTTAAACCAAGTGCCAGTAAGTCTCGAGAAACTGCAATATATTTTAAGCCAGGTTTTAAGCTGTCACCAAAAGCAGTGATATGCGGATTGGAATTGGTTTGGTAGGTTACCGAATTATATGCTGTAGCAGTAACTTTCAGAGAATTCCACGTATAATCAGATGGCTGATCCGTTTTACAACTAATTAGCACAAATGCAAGAATCCATATTTTCAAAAATTTTTTCATGTTTTTCTGAATTTTAAAGATAGTATTTTCTACAGAATTTCAAACATTAGCAACTTTTATGTAACTTCACAATCCAACTAATAAACCAAAATATCATGAAATCTATTTACATGCTGTGTTTATCCTTACTACTAATGGTTAGTTGCAAGGACGAACCAAAACAAGAGGAAATTATTGAAACAACTCCTAAAGAAGTTGTTGTGACGCCTGAAATGATTGAACGTGCAAAAGGAATTCACGAACGTGTGA
>CBFHJN010000197.1:0-5696 GCA_965655805.1 Flavobacteriaceae bacterium | reverse complement strand
GAATTCAATACATGGATGACAAAAGCGAGATCCATTAAAATAGAACATGAAGTATTAAACGCTTTAGGAATTTACAACATTGTAATTGAAAGTTACGATTGTCCTAAAACACCTTATTTAAACATTCAGCAATATTCATTTACTGCAGTAAGTGATAAACCAATTGAGTTAAACGCAAAAGACAGACCCGAAGTTGGTAATATAGGATGAGAGTATTAAAATCACATATAACAATTGGTAAGTACGAATTTGATTTCGTACACGAATTGCGTATTGAAACCTCTTGGATGACACAAACCCAAAAAGGAACAATAATACTTCCAGCTGCTCTTAAGTTTGACATTGGAACTTTAAAATCTGAAATTAAAAAAGGTGATGAAGTAACTATTAAGATAGGTTATGATGATCATCCGAATACAATTTTCACGGGATTTGTTGCTCGTTTAAAACCTTCTATTCCAGTAGTGATTGAGGTAGAGGATGCAATGTGGAAATTAAAACAAATTGAAGTTAATGATACCGCAAAAGATGAGTCTTTAAAATCATTTCTTGAGAGAAATATCCCTTACGAAGTGGATTGCTTCGATATCAATATTTATCGATTTGTAGCTTCTAAAATTACAGCTTCTCAATTATTGAATGAGTTAAAAAACGATTATGGATTTTACTCTTTTTTCAAAAATGGAAAATTGGTTGTTGGTAAACAGTATGATCCAGCAAATTATACTACTCAGATTTTAGAAATGTATTACAATATTCTTGAAGATAATTTGGAGTACAAAACGAAAGACGATGTAAAAATAAAGGTTACAGCAATTTCAAACATGGCGGATGGAACAAAGCATGAAGTTGAGTTGGGAGATCCTGAAGGAGAAAGTAGAAGTTTAAACTTTTACAACCTTCCAAAAGCTGAACTAACCAAAATCGCAACTAAGGAAATAGAGCGATTAAGTTATGATGGTTACAGAGGAGACATTACAATTTTTGGAGAGCCATTTTTTCAGATTGGTGATGTTGCTGAAATCCGAAACGCAAAAGAGAGTGACAAAACTGGTCGCTATTGGGTGGATGCAGTAGATTATTCATTTGGAGTAAATGGATACAGACAAACAATAACATTAGGATCAAGAACATGAAAAGTATGTTTGATATAATAAAGAAAATAATAAAAGATACTGTTTTACCCGATATCATATTAGGTAAAGTAATCGCTTTTGATGCTAGTAATTGGACTGCTACTATTCAATTAAACAGAGGTGCTGAAATTGATGAAGTAAGAATTAAATCAGTTATCAATTCAGAAACATCAGGAATTTTTGTAGAACCTAAAATTGGAAGTTTTGTTCTCTGCGCATTAATAGAAGGTAAGATTGAATCACTTTTTATTGTTGGATATTCTGAGGTGGTTAAATATCATTTAAACGCTGATTTAATAGAGTTAAATGGTGATGCTTTTGGAGGCTTAATTAAAATTGATGAATTAGTAGATAAAATAAATCGTTTAGAAAACAATTTTTTGACACACATCCATACAAGTCCAGCTGGCCCGACTGGAACACCACAAGATGCAACAGCTGCTCCAATAACTTTTTTACCAACTGTAAAAAATGAACTAGAAAACACAAAAGTAAAACATGGCTAAAGACATTATATATAACGACGATATTGAATTTGAAAACGGAGATTTTAAAATCGGTGATTCAGATTTACAACATGTAGAACATGTGTTAAGAGCATATCCTGGTAACTATAAAGCATCGCCTTGGTTAGGGGTGGGAATTGAAGATTACAAAAGTGCTCCAATGACTGCATCTACTCGCCAAAAGTTAGAGCGTGAAATAAAACTTCAATTAGAATCAGACGGTGCAATAAACACTTTTGTACAAATCGATAACCAATTAGAGGACGTAAAAATTAGAGCAACTTATGAATAAAGTATCTATATATCCAACACAATCTATTTTAGATGTTACCCTTCAGCACTCAGGAACTATTGAGCAGTTGTTTGAAGTGATGAAAGCAAATAATTTAGAAGAACTTCCAGTACTTCCAACCGACACTTTTTATATACCAACAGTGGTATTTAGTGAGGTCGTAAATCATTATAAAAATAACAACAAGCAATTAGCATCATTAAACGAAGACTTTTATGGTGCGTTTTCATTCGGATTTTCAAACGGTTTTAATTAAAAGCAAATGGCAACACAATTAGAGATAGCAACAAAAATAGTTACCTACATTATTGATAATACTTTAAGAAAGATTACACCAGCTCAAATGCGTGAAATCTTAAATGATCTTAATGATTCTTTAGTACATGGAGCTGCGGATATTGATCACAATGATTTGAGCGGATTGAATGTTGGGGATTATCAACATTTAACAGCTCAGCAATTAGCCGATTTAACTCGATTAATATTAAATGAAGGATCATTGTATTTTAAATACAATACTACTGACGAGGCATTTAATAGTAAAACAGATGACATTGAAAGGTCTGGAAAAATGTACATTAAAACAGATTCATCAAATTATCTTGAGATATGGCAACAGGTTCTTAGAATAGTTTCATCAAGTCAAGTATTAAACACTTTACAATTAGGAAATAATACTCCATCCTCATCACCAATCAGAGAGACTATTCGTCATAGGGGTACACCTTCAAGTCCTTCATATACTCAAAATGGAGATATCATTAGTATTGATAGACATAAAAGCACTAACGATGATTGTTATATCGTTCAAGTTGAAGCAACAGAAAATCACGATGCTTCTAAAAGTGGAAGTAAAACGATTATCAGTACTATTAAAAACGGAACTAATACGGCTGAAGAAAGGTTACAGTTTACTGAAGATGGGAAGGTTGTTATTTATGAACAATCACCGAGTGTTTTAAGTGTAATTTCTGCTCCTTCAATTACTCCAACAATAAGATATTCACTAGTTGAAGTGACCGCGCAATCCGAAGCATTAACAATAAATAATCCAACTGGAACTTTTGCAAATGGACAAAACTTCTTAATAAGAATAAATGATGATAGTACATCAAGAGCTTTAACCTTTGATACTAAATTTAAAGCCTTTGGCTCTGATTTACCAACTGATACAATTGTAGGTAAAACTACATTAATTGGATGTACATACAATAGTAATAATGACACTTTTGAGTGTCTTAATTCAGTTCAGAAATAATGTATAGGCAGTTTATAAATTTGATGATGGGGAGTGGTGCAATTTATCTACCATTAACTCAAGCATTGCTAGACAATGGAATAGAGAGTAATACGACTTACCTAGATGCTATTAACACTTTAGAAGATAAATGGACTACTTCTGGGATGATTGATAAATTTCTTTCTATGCAATTGTTCTTAGGTTCAGATTCTACAAAATGCGCTTGGGACTTCATTAACGGTACTTACGGAACATTCAGAGGTACTTGGACTTATGATGGTAAAGGTGTTAAAGGTAACGGTGTTAATACAGATTTCGAGGATGGCATAACAGCTAATCAATTCGGCTTAGATAAGGGGTTTTATGTGTTAACTAACAACTTCGATTCAACAACAACAGCATTCGACTTTGGAAACGGTGGGAATAACAGAATAATGTCTGCTTTTGGATATGGTGGTGCTTATACAGCTTATAGTAGGGTAAATTCTAATTCTTATATAGTTAAAGGTTCTCAAGGCACTTCGTTAGGTACTCATTTAGGTTATAGGAATAGTTCTGCTAATCATAAGTTAATTGATGTCAACGAAGTTGTTTCAACCGGGACACACGCTTACTCTGCTACTGATACTTCATTACTATATTTAGGTACAGGTGCAGGAGGTTTTTCAGACCGTCAATATGGAATTTTAGCTAAAGGAGATGCCTCATTGAGTGATGTAGAAGCATTAGAGCTGTGGAATGATATAAACGATTTAAACGCAATAATACACCCTTAATATGTTAGTAGCAATTTTAACAACAGAACAAAAAGACCTTATACAAGGATTACAAATGCGACCAAACAACCTTTGTAATTGCGTTTTAGATAATAATGATAAATGGGTAGTGGATGAAGAAAGTATCAACATTTTAAATATCGGTTGGTTAAACGATTTGCCACTAACTACATTCCAACGTAAAGAAATAATAATAGAATAACAAGGACAACAATTCCAAAATATATAAAATGATAGTAGTAAGTAAAGAAGAAACGAACGATAAATGGTGGATAACGTACAACGCTGAAAAAACCATTGTACACTATGGTAAAACGGAAGCTCCCCACCAAACAGAAACAGGATTACCTTTGTTTAAAGTGTTTAAAGATGAATCAACTTGGTTAGAATGTTTGTTAAATGCTTTTAATATAGACAAAAAACAAGAATCAAATTCATAAGAAATGGCAAGAACAATCGCAACAATATACAATGCAATGGTTTTGGAAAAAGAAACCATGACTCAGTTAAATGCTTTACAGCCAAATATTGACTCTTCGCAAACTTTACTTGCAGATTTAACAACTGCTTCAAGAGTTGCAATATGGAGGTTAATGTTTTTTATTGTATCTGTATCAATTTGGACACTCGAAAAGCTATTTGATGAACATGTGGCTTGGATAGAAAATAGAGCTTTAGAATTGATTGTCGGTACAGTGAAATGGTACAATACTATTTCTTTAGAGTTTCAATACGGTGATTCATTAGTTTTGGTAGGAGATACCTATCAATACTCTCCAGTTGTAGAAGCTAATAGAATAATTAGTTTAGCCTCTGTAAATGAAGTTGGTGGTCAGGTTCTTATTAAAGTTGCAAAGCTTTCAGGTAGCACACCGATTCCACTTACTACTCCTGAGTTGGATGCTTTTAAATATTACATCAACAAACGAAAATTTGCTGGAGTAATCATTAATGCTATTTCAAGAGCTGCAGATCAATTGAAAATTCAATATAAGATTTATTACAATCCTTTAGTCATTACTTCTACTGGAGAATCAATTTCTAGTCCTGGTAATTTCCCTGTTGAAGATGCAATTAATAATTACATCAAAAACCTTCCATTTGATGGGATATTTAAGATTACAGATTTAACGGATAAAATACAATTAGCAGCTGGAGTAGTAGATCCAGTTTTTCAAACAGCAGAGGTTAAGTATGGAGCAAATCCATATACACTTATGGTGGATAAATACAATCCAAATGCTGGTTATTTAGAGATAGATCCATCTAATCCTTTAAGTTCAACATTAACTTATATTTTATCATGATTATAATTGATTTATACTATCTAATTGAGATTTTAAAGCCGCCTTTTTTGTTTGGTCAAAACTTTGTGTTGGTTTTAAAAGCAATGATAAAACCTTTAAATGATGTCTTAGAATCGTTTTATCAATTCTATGACGATAAGAAGTATGAGTTAAAATTTAATGGCCAAGTCATCTATTTAGAACACCTGTTAAATGATCAATTTGATCCAGTACTAAGAAGAATATACATTGATGATGGTGATCAAAATCCAAACGTTTATGTATTCAATAATTCAGAAGGCAATGAAGCAGTTTACTTATTTAATAATTCAGAATCAGGAACAGAAACCTATCTATTCAACACTTTAACAGGAACAACAGAAACGGACTTTATTGTTTATATACCAATAGGATTTGTTTATGATGTCAACCTATTCAAGTTCTATATAGATAAATACAG
>CBFHJN010000196.1:5518-5774 GCA_965655805.1 Flavobacteriaceae bacterium | reverse complement strand
CGAATGTACCAGTTGTTCCCATTTATTTTCATGCCAAGAATAGTCAGCTATTTTATAAACTATCAAAAATTAGTGATACGTTTAGAACCGCTAAATTACCAAGCGAATTGCTGACCCAGAAAAGGCGTACTATAAAAGTTAGAATTGGTAGACCGATTTCAGTTGCCGACCAAAATGAACATCCTACTTTAGAAGGGTTTTCTGAATTTTTAAGGCGAAAAACTTATATGTTATCTAATTCATTTGATGAAAAAGA
>CBFHJN010000196.1:0-5508 GCA_965655805.1 Flavobacteriaceae bacterium | reverse complement strand
CCACCAAACTAAAACTACCAAAACCTCCAAAACGTATTGTTGGTCAGGTAGATAAAATGTTAATGACCAAAGAAGTAGATGCTCTTCGTGAGGATGATTTCCGACTTTTACAAAGTAAAAACTACGAGGTGTTTTTAGCGCCTGCTAGTAAGGTTCCTAATATTTTACAGGAAATTGGGCGTTTACGTGAAATAACATTTCGGGAAGTAGGTGAAGGTACTAACGAAGCTATAGATTTAGATGCTTTTGATACCTATTACCACCATATGTTTCTCTGGGATTCGGATGAAGGTATTCTTGTAGGAGCCTACAGAATGGGATTAGGCTCTCAAATATTTAAAAAATTCGGTATCGATGGGTTTTATCTTCAGGATTTATTCCGATTTGAACCAGAACTGCATAAAATGATGAGCCAATCCATAGAAATGGGTCGTGCGTTTATTATAAAAAGTTATCAGCAAAAACCCATGCCATTATTCTTGCTTTGGAAAGGTATTGTACATACTACCTTGCGCTATCCAGAGCATAAATATTTAATTGGAGGTGTTAGTATTAGTAACCAGTTTACTAATTTTTCAAAATCCTTGATGATTGAGTTTATGAAATCGCATTACTACGATCCTTACGTGGCGCAATATGTACATCCTAAAAAAGAGTTTAAAGTTAAACTGAAAGACGCTGATAAAGATTTTGTTTTTGATGAAGCTGAAGCCGATTTAAATAAGTTTGATAAAATTATTGATGAAGTAGAACCAGGCGCATTGCGTTTACCGGTTTTGCTTAAAAAATACATTAAACAAAATGCCAGACTAGTAGCTTTTAATGTGGATCCGCTGTTCAATAATTCAGTAGATGGCTTAATGTATATAAAAATTGCTGATTTACCTGAAAGCACTGTAAAACCAGTTATGGAAGAATTTCAAGCCGAGTTGGAACGTAAGCTTTCTGAACAAAATGAAGGCTAATTATTTCTTTGTATGTTTTATTTTTTGTCTAGTAAAATTACATTCACAGGAATTATCAGGTGTCATTATTGATTCTAAAACCAATGAACCCATTGAAGGTGCTTCGGTATATTTTGATAATACAACCGTTGGTACAATTTCGGATATGGAAGGGCTTTTTAATATCACCAAATCGGCTTCTATCAATAGTCCGTTGGTGGTTTCTTTTCTAGGTTATAAAAAGCAAATTATCGCTAATTATTCTTCTGAAGAAAAACTGACCATTTTTTTAGTTGAAGATATAAATACTTTAAACGAAGTGTTTTTAGAGTCCAAAGATTCTTGGTCGCATGCACGGAAATTGAAAGATTTCAAAACGTATTTTTTAGGAGAAACCAATAACGCATTATCCTGTAAAATTTTAAATGAAGAAGTTATTCGTTTACAGTTCCTAGAAACCGAAAACAAACTAGTGGCAAGTGCTACAACACCTTTAGTTATTTTGAATGAAAACCTAAAGTACCAAATTCAATACGATTTACAAGATTTTGAAGTAACCTATCAGATGGGTGATAACTTACAAGATTTTTACCCTTCAAGTGTTTTTTATGCAGGAACATCTTTTTACATGTCAGGTGCTGTAAATAAACGAATTATTAAGCGTCGTATTAAGGTTTACAACGGTTCGGTATTGCATTTTATGCGTGTCTTATTACTAGGGAAATTAGCGGAGAATAAATTTAAATTGATATTTGAGGGCAAGGAAGTACCACAAAAAAACTTTATCAGTATCTATGCTACCGATAATCCAGAATTGTTTCAAGTGCGATTGTTTAAACCTTTGTTGGTTGTTTATGATAATGACACACATAATCAATCTAGAATAACTAGTAAAGATACCTATTTTTATCTGGATAAAAATGGTAATCATTCACCTGTAGATGGCCTTATTTTTACCGGTTATTTTGGTAAACAACGAATTGCTGATACGCTACCACTGGATTATCAGCCAGAAAAAGATTAATTTATAATTCAGAATCTATAGGCTCCCAAAGTTCAATTTTATTACCGTCGTTATCTAGAATCCAACCAAATTTACCATACGCATATTCTTCCATGTCGCCAATAATAGTAACACCTTCTTCTTTTAATACCTTTAAGAGTTCCACTAAATTTTCAACTCGGTAATTAAACATGAAGTCTTTTTTAGACGGCTCATAGTATTTGGTATCTTCTGGAAACGGACTCCAATTAGTTGTGCAGTCATTTCCTTCGTTATCTTTCCATTTAAAAGTACAACCATAATCATCTGTATGGAAGCCTAAATGTTTTTTATACCAATCTTTTGATGCTTTTGGATCTTTTGATTTAAAGAAAACACCACCAATCCCTGTGACGCGTTTTTTCATAATTAATTCTTTTTTATATTCGTTTCATAAATAGTAATCCACTGTTTTACGGTTAGTTTTTTACAGAGTTCCGCAATCAATTCAAAAGGAATTTCTTCCAGTTTCTTAAAGCGAATACAACTTTTCCCCATATCTAATTTGCGTTTGCAATGTTTTGGATATTCTGCAACAAACCAATCGTGAATTTCAGGTACGGCATATATGCCACTATGGTATAAATTTACAGAGTTTTTTTGGGAGGCAAAACTCATAAATGGCAAGGGTTCTTTTGGATTACAATGGTAACCATCAGGATATATACTATGTGGTACATAATAACCAATCATACCATATTGTATGCCTTCTTCAAAACCTTTTGGTAGGTTTGATGATATGGTTTTACGCAATTTTTTTAAAGATTCTTGACGGTCTTCTGGTATTTGTTGAATATAATCGTCTGGTGATGTGGCTTTGTATTGCATTCTATACGTTTTTGCGTTGTAAAATTAATCCTGAAATTAAAGAAATTATAAACCCAATAACGGTTACAAGAACTAGCATAAATGCTGCTGCCGTAAAACTTGTCAATTGAATAATTTCATCCTGTTTACCTTGGTCTATGAGTTGTTGTTCGTAGTTACTAAAAAATGAAGGGTCTATAAATTTTGTATAGATAAAATCTGCTAAAGCAATACCAAATCCAACTAACACTGAAATAAGCAAACCAATGGTGATGGCTTTTCCAAGTGTTATGGTTCCTGAATTCACAGTATCCCGATAATGTTTAATACCGAAATAAATAAAGGACAATGATAGAAAAATGGATGCATAACCTAATATTTCATTGGTTGAATAATCTAAATTATCAATTCCTAATTTTAAATGTAATAGGAAAATTACTAGTCCAAAAAGAAGTCCAAAACCGCCATACTTTAAAATTGTATGTTTCATAGAATTGTATTTAATAGTGTTTCCTTCCAATTAATTTCAAATATGTTGATCTATTAAAATAGTGTTTCCATCAGGATCAGTTATTACCAGACTTGCAGGACCAGAAGTGGTTTCATTCGCTTCTGTTACTAATTTGATGTCATTGTTTTTAAGATGTTTTTGAATAACTCTTACATCGGTAAACGTTTTTAATGTTTCAGCATTTTCATCCCAACCTGGATTAAATGTAAGTATGTTGTTTTCAAACATACCTTGAAAAAGGCCTACCAAAGCATTTCCGTTTTTCATGATGAGGTAGTTTTTTTCAATAGCTCCTCCAAAAACCGTAAACCCTAGGTGTTCATAAAATTCTTTTGAAATATTAATGTCTTTAACACTTAAACTGACTGAAAATGCTCCTAATTCCATTTTTGTATATTTTTAAATATTGAATCAAAACTACTATAAATTGACACAAATTGACTCATACTAAAGTACCAAATGCATCATACTTTAGTCTAAATGTATGAAATTTAAATAATTTGAAGTTGTTTCGCTATTTTAAGAGCTTGAGTTCGCCTTTTAGCATCTAGTTTGCTTAAAAGGTTAGAAACATGTGTTTTTACAGTGCTTTCAGAAACACACAGTTTTTCTCCAATTTCTTTATTTGATAAGCCTTCGGAAATATGTTTTAAAACTGCGTACTCACGTGTTGTGATTTCTAATTCTTTAATCTTAAGTTCATCTATTTTTTCGGAATAAATAGATGACTTGACTGTGTTTTTCTTGTTTATATAAATGCCGACAAAAAAGAATACGATAGCAATGATAGCAATAGCGATTTCAATTTTTAAATCTCCAGAAACAATAGCATATTTACTCAATTTAAAGATTAAAAATAAAGCCAATATCAATACTGAAAAAATAAAAATAGTTTTCTTCATAGTGAAGCGTTAGCAAAATTTCGCTTTGATTTTATCAACAATAGTTTGAGCTAGTTTCTCTTTGCTTTCAATGGTCCAACCCGCAACATGAGGTGTTAACAATACATTTTCAGCTTTAATTAAATACTGAAAAGCGTCTGGCATCTTGTCTGAAAATAAATTTTCAAACGATGTTTTTTCATATTCTAAAACGTCCAAACCAGCGCCTAAAATTTTAGTCGATTTTAAAGCTGTAACTAAATCTGAGGTTACAACACTTTTTCCACGTGCTGTATTTATCAGCCAAAAGGGTTTTTGAAATCCATTGATAAATTCGGAATTTACCATATTCAAAGTTAGAGGTGTTTGTGGTGTATGCAGACTCAATACATCAGCTCGGTTTTGCAATGTTTTTAAATCGACTTGCTTTGCATTAGCATCACCAACGTTGGGTTTTATGTCATAGCATAAAACGGTGACCTCAAAGCCGCGTAATTTTTTAGCAAAGGCTTTTCCCATATTACCATAACCAATAAGCCCAACCGTTTTTCCGTCAAGCTCAACTCCTCTGTTTTCTTCGCGTTGCCATTTACCATCACGAACTTCTTGATCTGCTTTATTCAGTTTATTAAACAAGGAAAGGAGCATACCTAAAGTATGTTCGCCAACGGCATTTCGGTTTCCTTCGGGAGCAGAAATGAGCTGAACGCCTTTTTGTTCTGCATAATTGCCATCAATGTTTTCAACACCTGCGCCAACACGACCTATAAATTTAAGGTTTGTGGCTGCATCTAAAAATGGTTTATCTATGGAAAACCGACTGCGAATAATAACACCATCGTATTCGTGTATTTTTGCTTCAATTTCCGTTTTGGAAGACGAATAATCTTCATCATTTTGAAATCCTAAAGCGTTTAATTGCTCCAGCATTAAAGAATGGTTGGTATCTAGGTGGAGTATTTTCATTTTAAATTTTAGGATAATGGGTTTGAGTCTTTTCATGTTTCACCTTGCCAGTGTGGCTAGTGGTGAGTTTTTCAAATAGTAGCACATGGACTTCCTCATTATTTTTGGTCATGGGGTTATGTTCAATGCCTTTAGGAACCACGATTAATTCGCCTGTTTTAACTATTTCTGTGCGATCACGAAATTGCATGTATAAGGTACCTTTAATAACTTGAAAAAGTTCATCTTCATGTTCATGACTGTGCCACACAAATTCGCCTTGTAATTTGGCGAGAAGCACTTGCATATCGTCTACAATACCAATTTGATGTGGTTTCCATTGGTCTTGAAATTGTGATAATTTTTTTTGAAGATCAA
>CBFHJN010000195.1:0-5812 GCA_965655805.1 Flavobacteriaceae bacterium | reverse complement strand
TTAAAATGCTAAATTTGTAATTGGTCTTTTTGTATGCTTGCGATTTCTCATATTCCGCTTCCTCATAAACATCTTGAAGTTCTTCAGGAATAGGATTGTTGTAATGTTTCGCATTTAAAGCATCGAGAATTTTATCTACAATGAAGTCGATTATAATTATGGCTATTATAATGTAAAATAGAGTGGTGGCTGTCATATATTAAGTAATTCTATAAAAAGGGGATTGTCATTTTGAGTAAAACGAGAAATATCATTATATTGAGATTCCTCACAGTGGTTCGGAATGACAGGTTAATTAAAATTTCGCTGTCTTTTTGCTTCAAAAATAAGAATTCCCGCTGCAACCGAAACATTCATAGAATCAATTTCACCTTGCATAGGAATAATTATATTTTGTGTGGCTGCATCTCGCCATTCTTGACTTAAGCCTGTTGCTTCTGTACCAACAACCAAAGCCGTTGGTTTTGTATAGTCTTGGGTATGATAATTAACAGATGCTTGCAAAGCCGCACAGTAAATAGGAATCTCTTTTTCCTTTAAAAATTTGATGATGTCCTCTGTTGAGCCCATTGCAATTTGATTGGTAAACACGCAGCCGACACTAGATCGAATAATATTCGGGTTATATAAGTCCGTTTTTGGATTGGCAATAATAACCAAGTCTACATTGGCAGCATCAGCTGTTCTCAAAATGGCTCCAATGTTACCTGGTTTTTCTGGAGCTTCAGCAATCAGTATTAATGGGTTTTCAGTTTTTAAAATTACAGATTCTAAAATATGTTCTTTTATTTTCGCTACAGCCAAAAGACCTTCGGTTGTATCGCGATGGGCTAATTTTTGATACACGTCTTTGGAAACTTCAATACAGTTATTAAAATCACCAATAAGTTCCTTTAAATGGCCTTCAGAAAACAATTCTGGATAAAATAAAACGGTTTCAATTTCATATCCACCTTTCAGTGCTAATGAAACTTCCCGAGCACCTTCAATTATAAACAATCCAGACTTTTTGCGTGCTCTGGATTTTTCTTTTAAAAGCACCAATTCTTTAATGTAGGCGTTTTGAGAACTCGTTATTACTTTAAAGGCCATTATTTTTTAGTATATTTAGATTTGCAAATTTACGTTATTATGATAAAAAATACATGTTTTTTTCTGCTTGCGCTTTTCACGATCCAATTGTCTATTGCCGAAATAGAAAATCATTCGTTCGTAATGACGTCCATAGAAGATGCTTCTTTTTATATGACGCCTACTTGTGATGGTGCATTTGCGACTATTACCGGAGATTTAGGTGGTTCATTTGCATTCAATCCAGTTCCTGCGGATGCAGCAACCATAGACCCAATTACTGGTACGATTACCAATACTATTTCAGGGCAAACTTATACTGTGGCATATACAACAGCAGGAATGAATCCGGAAACATCATTTCAAAATGTGACCACTAATCTTATTGTTAACATTAATGATCCAACACCATTAATTATTTGTGATTTAGATGGTGCCCAAGACGGTTTATCGGTCTTTAATCTCATGGAAAAAGATTTCGAAATTTTGAACGGTTTGGATTTTGTTGATTATAGTATCAGTTATTATCAAACTCAAATGGATGCTGAATCGGCATCAAATGCAATAAATTCATCTAACTATATAAATGTTATACCTTATTTTCAAACTATTTATGTACGCGTTGAAGACTTATCTACAGGTTGTAATGCCATAACAACATTACTTTTAATTGTTGAAGATTGTACTTCAGGTTGCGAGGAAGATGTGACCATTTGTTACGGAAATAATGACTCTACCGAATACACGTATACTAGTGCCGATGGTTCGACCATGACTGTTTTTTTTACTTCAGGCGAAATGGAAGTCTGTTGTGATTGGATTGTTGTTTTTGATGCGGACAATACCCTTTTATATGAAGGAAATAATAATGGTAATTTAGCAGGTGTATTAGTTGTTGCATCTGGTGATACAATTACCATACAGATTCATTCCAATGATTCGGGAAGTTGTGAAACGGATAATTATATTCCCATAGCATTTACTTTGAATTGTACTAATACTAATGTAGCAATAACTGTAAACTCCTTTTTTGATGACAACAATAATACGCTCTTTGATGCTTCTGAAAATCTTTTTAATGCGGGAACATTCAGTTATGAGGTTAATAACGATGGCGTTATTTACAATGTGAGTGCTGCTAATGGTAGTTTTAATATTTCTAATGCAACAGTAGGTGATAGCTACGATATAGCTTTTAACATATCTGAAACCTATGAAACTTGTTTGAATCCAACGCTAACCTTAATAGAAAATATTATAGTTACAGATGGAGAGACAGTAGCGGTTAATTTCCCATTAACACGTTTAGGCGATTGTACTGATATTGCTGTAAGTTTAGTTTCATTTACACCACCAAGACCTGGTCAAACTTTAACGAATTATCTGGTGGTAGAAAATTTAGGAAACATTCCTGTTTCAGGTTCTGTGGAGTTTACACATGATGATTTAGTGACTTTAAACAATGTATCCGGTTTAAATTCGGGAAATACGGTTACTAATACGAGTAATGGATTTATTTTAAATTTCAATAATTTAATGCCTGGAATGGAAGAAGAAGTTCTTGTACAATTAGATGTACCAACCAGTTTAAATATTGGTGATTTTATTACCAATTCCGTGGTATATTCTGAAACAGATTTGGATGTTAGTAATAACAGTTCGACGTTAACACAAGCGGTTGTAAATTCATACGATCCAAATGATAAAACAGAATCTCATGGTCCTGAAATTAAATTGGATGATTTTTCAAATGAAGATTATTTATACTACACCATTAATTTCCAAAATTTAGGTACTGCTGAAGCTTTAGAAATTAGAGTTGAAGATATGCTAGATTCTCAATTAGATGCATCCACATTTAAAATGCTGAATGCGAGTCATGATTACACCGTAACACGTGTTGAGAATGCTTTAACATGGCAATTTGATGACATTAATCTGCCAAGCCAAAGTATGGACGAACCAAATAGTCATGGTTATGTATATTTCAGAATTAAGCCTTTACCAGGATATTCTGAAGGTGATGTGATTCCAAATACAGCTGATATTTATTTCGATTTTAATCCTGCCATTACAACCAATACTTTCGAAACTGAATTTGTTGCCAACCTATCTGTTGAAGAATTCGCTTCTATAGGGTATTCTATGTATCCGAATCCAGCAAAAACTTTGGTCAATTTTGAGTTTAATAAAGCGATTGGAACTCATGTGAACATCCAAGTTTACGATATACACGGAAAGCTCGTTTCGAAATCAAAACAGGCGATTGTTGATAGTGAAATTTCATATAATATCTCCAATTTACCGCAAGGTTTGTACTTTATTGAGTTGAACAATACTGCGGTTAAAATTGTTGAAAAGCTTATTGTGAACTAATTATAGACATTAAATTAGTATTCTAAAAGCTTCAGTAAAACTGAAGCTTTTTTTGTAATGTTTACCTTTAATTTCGACAAATTATGACAACCAACACATATTTATACATGAAGAATTACATTTTGGCTATGACAATTTTAGTTGTTTTTTCAGCCTGCAAACAAAACAATTCGAAACCAGAAGCAATAGAAACTCCAGATGAAATTATAGAAGCTGTTGAAGTAGAAAATGCCAATTATCCAGAAAATCTGACTAAAGTATTCGATGCTCATGGTGGCATTGACTCTTGGAAATCCATGAAATCCATAGCATTTACCATGGAGAAACCATACGGAAAAGAAGTGACCACAACCAATCTTAACTCAAGAGAAGCGTTGATTGAAAGCCCAAACGCAAATATCGGATTTGATGGTAATAAAGCATGGTTTTTAAATAAAACAGAAGGCGACTATCAAGGATATGAGCCATTGTATTATTATAACTTGATGTTCTATTTTTATGCGATGCCTTTTGTGTTGTCTGATGACGGAATTAATTATGCCGAAGCAGAGCCTTTGGTTTTTGAGGGTGTGACGTATCCAGGAATCCAAATAACCTATAATGCTGGAGTAGGGGAAACACCTGAAGATCGTTATGTGTTGTATTACAATTCAGAAACCTTTCAAATGGAGTGGTTAGGGTATACGGTTAGTTTTGTCCCAGGAATAGATAAAAAGGAATTGCATTTTAGAAGATATAATAAATGGCAAAATGTGAATGGTTTGCTATTACCTGAAACAATAGTTAGTTTTGGTTATGAAGATGATAAGCCAACCGAAGCAAAACAAAGCACCGAGTTTATAAATGTCCAAGTTACAGATAAAGAGATCGAGTCTAGCAAATTTGCAAAACCAGAAAAAGGAGAGTTTGTAAACTAGAAAACAAAAATTATATAAAAAAAGCGAGCTTAATTAAATGAGCTCGCTTTTTTTGATGTTTAATTTAATATAAACCTATTGATTCTTATACTTTATAGAATAGCGTCTCCAAAGTTCTGTTTGGTGACTTTCTAAACTAATTTGTCGTCCTTGAATAAAGGCTTCGGTTAATATATTGGTTCGCATATCTAATGCATCACCTTCACTAATAAACAATGTGGCATCTTTCCCGACTTCCAATGTTCCGGCAAAGGCATCTATTCCTAAAATTTTAGCCGTGTTAGAGGTTATTAATTGTAAGGCATCTTCTTTTTCCATACCATAAGCAGCACAGGTTCCAGCGTAGAATGGTAAATTACGTGTTTGGAAATTTTCAGCGTTTCCAACTTGAATTCCTATTAATACTCCCGCATCATGTAATTGCTTGGCTAATTTAAATGGCGTATCATAATCTTGGTCATCATTGGCAGGCAAACTGTGAGGGTTATTTATTAAAACAGGCACATTGTATTGTTTTAGTAAGGTGCTTACTTTATGCGCTTCGGCACCACCTACAATAACCATTTTCTCAATTTTATTGTCCTGCGCGAAATGAATAGCATCTGTAATTCCTTTTTCATCATTAACATGCACAAACAATTTTTGTTTACCATTATAAAGTCCTTGCATGGCTTCAAATGGTAAGTTTATAGGTTTTTTATCACCCTTTAAATACGCTTTACTATCATTGATGAATGTTGTGACTTCAGTAATTTGTTCGGCATAATTTTTATTAGGTTTTAATCCAGCTGGTTCTCCTAACCACCAACGGCCTCTAGAAAAAGCACTCGGCCAGTTTAGGTGAATGCCATCATCCGTTTTTACAGCAGCATCTTCCCAATTCCAAGCATCTAATTGCACAATGGATGAGGTTCCTGAAATTCGTCCACCTTTAGGAACGACTTGAGCCATCAATACGCCATTTGGACGCATAGATTCAACGACTTTAGATTCCGTGTTGTAAGCAATTAAACTGCGAACATGTGGAATTATGCCACCAACTTCATCTTGATCATCGGATGCTCTTACAGCGTCAACTTCTACCAACCCTAAAGCGGAATTGGCTGCAATAAATCCTGGGTATACATGTTTCCCTTTGGCGTCAATAATAGTCATGCCAGACGTATTCGGATTTGTGGTATTTACAGATGTAATTTTTCCGTTTTCAAATACGATAACTGAATTTTCAATAACTTGACCATTCCCTATATGAGCCGTTGCGCCAACAATAGCAAAGGGTTTTGTTTGTTTAGATCCTGGCGTTTGTTGCGCAAAGGAGAAGCTTCCTATGAATAACGCAACAAATAGTATATATATATTAAATTGTTTCATCTTTTTTTCTTTTAAATTATTACAGCGTGTCACAGTGGAAATGTTCATCTACTTTCTTAACAACCGGTTGGGTTTTT
>CBFHJN010000194.1:0-5827 GCA_965655805.1 Flavobacteriaceae bacterium | reverse complement strand
TGCATCATCGCCTGTTCAAAAAGTAATTGGCGAATTTGAAATCGGTAAAATATTCAATAATGACCTCGAAACACTTTGGAACTTGACAAAAGAACATTCGGGAATTACAGAAAAAGTTTTTTATGAATATTTTTCAGAGAGAGAAAAAGGGTTCGCAATTCAAGTTAAGAATAAGAAAAAATATAAAGAACCTAAATGCTTGAAAACGGATTTTAATTTACATCCACCACAATCATTTGCATACGTGAAATAAAGCACTATTGCCAACATTGTGTATAAGCAATAGCGGGTTAAGTGCTAATTTGAAACGTAAATCTATAAATCAAAGGTCAGTGCTATCTGATAGTTTAGTAGCTTGAAATCCGCTACTGCTCATACACGAGACCGTTGTATGCAATTTTGACCCGTCCTGAAATAAGGCTACATAATTCAAAACAATTATGTACAAAAATGACAAAGTAATTAGACGTTACAGCGAACCTTTCAAATTAAAAATTTTAGCCGAACTTACAACCGGTAAACACACCAAGAGCGAACTTTGTAAACTCTACTCCATTGCGCCTACAACAGTGAACGAGTGGATTAAAAAGTACAATCGTAAAGACTTAATGAACACCAGGGTAAAAGTGGAAACAAAAGACGAAATATCAAGAATTAAAGCACTTCAAAAAGAGATTGAACAGCTTAAAAAACTACTACTTAAAAAAGATCTGGATGCGATGGTACTGGATTCTTACCTGGAAGTAGCGGCTGAAGATCTAGGCTATAAATCGGTTGCTGAACTAAAAAAAAAGTTAAGTATAAAGCCTTGATCAAAGCCAAAGAAAAATCAAAGGGATTTGCTTCTTTAACTACTATAACGCGTTGTTTTGGGCTTAAACGTGATGCGTATTATAAATACAAATCTAAAGCTGATAAGCGTTTAAAACTACAACAACAGGTTATAAACATTGTTAGAAAAAGACGCAGATCCCTTCCCAGGGAAGGTGTACGCAAACTTATGAAATCCTTAAAACAAGACTTTGAAAAACAGCACGTAAAAGTGGGTCGTGACACACTGTTCAATGTACTTCGTGAACATCAAATGCTCACCTTAAGAAAAAAGTATAGTGCCAGAACAACCAACTCACATCATCGTTTTTATAAGTACAGCAACATTATTAAAGACCTAGAGATTACAAAACCTAATCAAGTTTGGGTAAGTGATATAACATACATCAGAACCGTAAAAGGCTTTTGTTACTTGGCTTTAATAACAGATATGCATTCCCGTAAAATTGTAGGTTATGACTTAAGTGACAGTCTGGAATTACAAGGATGTGTTAGAGCGCTTAAAAAGGCTATTTATCAAGCAAAAGATATTAAACATCTAATTCATCATTCAGACAGAGGGATACAGTATTGTAGCAATGTATATACGCAAATACTGAACAGAAAAAAGATAAATATCAGTATGACAGAAGAAAATCATTGTTATGAAAACGCTATGGCCGAGCGTGTAAACGGCATCCTAAAAGATGAATTTTACCTTGACCAGACCTTTGATAACGTAGCTCACGCTAAAAGAGCTGCAAAAAATGCAATTAATCTATACAACGAAATAAGATTACATTTATCTTTAGACTATAAAACACCTAATATGGTATATAAATTATCAGCTTAAAATCAATTTTTAACCTGTAGCCATATTTCAGGACGAGACATTTGACCAATCATATTCAATGAATGAATTAGAATCAAATATAAGCGAAGAAGTACGAATAAGAGGTCAAATAATTTCTTTGAGTTTGAAACTTGAAGATATTCTAACAAAACTAATTTTTTCGACTTTTAAACCAAAAAGTGACAATAAAGAAATATTGAACTTATATCTTGAGGAATTCATTTTACCAATAGCATTCGGAAAAAAAATAAGCCTATTTAAACAAATATTAAAAACAGAAAACTACCAAGACAAAGTAAAATTGTATTTGGAATCTAAACCTTCAATTACTCAAAGTAGAAATATCTCAACGATTAATGAATTAACTGACTTTTTGAATCAAAAATTATCTGAAATACTAACAACTCGGAATTTAATAGCACACGGAATTAATATAAATAATTTAGTATCTGAAGAGATTGATTTGAAAAATGGAAAATTTGTTTTTGCTAACAAATTGAAATCAGAAATACTGAATAAAGATTCTTTGAAAGATTTTTCAGAAAAGACCTTGCTAATTTCATTCATAATTTTAATGATTAGAAAATTTTGAAAAATAAAAAACTGCATACAACAAAGTACTGTGGTAAAAAAAGTAAAAACGCATTAACGTTTCACCAAAATACTTCTATGAGTATCCTCATATATTAATCCTGATTTTGCACTAGCAAAAGCCTGTTTTAACGGCTTATTACAGACTGCAATTAATGCTAATTTTGGTTTTCCTAGAACAACTATGCGCTCATAAATTTCGCTATCTTTGTTATCTACCAAACAAGACATCCCTTATGATTTTCATAGACAATGAAGGCCACACCAACCCGAAATTAAACCTCGCTTTAGAAGAATATGCCTTAAGGCATTTTGATACTTCCACGGATTATTTGCTGTTTTACATTAACGAGCCATCCATTATTATTGGGCGAAACCAGAATACCTTGGAGGAAATTAACCAGGAATATATAGATGATAACAACATCCATGTGGTGCGTCGTGTTTCTGGTGGAGGCGCAGTGTATCACGATTTAGGGAATTTAAACTTTAGTTTTATTACCAATCATGATGGGAAACGTATTAGCAACTTTAAAAAATTTACAGCACCCGTTATTCGGGTTTTAAATAATATGGGCGTTTCGGCTGAACTCAAAGGCCGAAATGATATTTTGGTAAATGAGAAGAAAATTTCTGGAACTGCGCAGTTTTCTACAGGAAAACGGATGATTAGTCATGGTACGCTTTTATTTGATACAGATATGAGCGAAGTAACAAAAGCGCTTCAAGTAAAAATGAGCAAAATAGAATCTAAAGGTCATAAATCGGTAAGAAGTCGCGTGGCTAATATTAGCAAATTTTTAAAAACACCCATATCTATGGAAGCTTTTAAAAATCAGCTACTCGTTGGATTATATGAAGCCAGTGAACCTTTTGAAACCTACAAATTAACGGAAGCGGAATGGCAAGCAGTTCATAAACTGAAAACCGAGAAATATGATTTATGGGATTGGAATTTTGGACGTTCGCCTAAATTTAATATCCAACGAAACAAACGCTTTTCAGTTGGCGAAATTGATTTGCGCATTTTTGTTGAAAAAGGCCATATTTCGGAATTGAAAATTTTTGGCGATTTCTTTGGTAGAAAACCTGTTTCAGATATTGAAAGCTTACTTATTGGTGTGCCTTATGATAAAGTTGAAATCACAAAGGCATTAAAAAACTTGTCTGTTAAAGAATATTTTGGCGATTTAGAAAAAACGGAGTTTTTAAATCTCATTTATGGGAATGATTAATGCCTTAAGTCATCACAATAAAGTGCTACCTTTACACCCATGGCAAAACTTTTAAGCTATTTATATCCTATTACCAAAAAAGTAAAATCAGAAATTAACGGCACGTTAGAAATTACTTGGTACAACGGAAAAAAACATTTAAATTCTAAAAACGCCAACTATTCGTATGGTTCCTTACAGCGCATTTTAAGGTTTGGTTTGGAGAAACTAGACCTTAAAAATGTGAATTCCATTCTTATTTTAGGCCTTGGTGGCGGCAGTGTTATTGAAACACTGAAAACCGATTTTAATTACCAAAATCAAATTACAGCTGTAGATATTGATCCACAAATAATAGCCATTGCGAAGAATGAATTTCAGATTGAAACTTCTAAAAATTTAAATATTATATGTGATGATGCACTGCATTATATTGAAAACACACCAGATACGTTCGATCTCATCATCATCGATTTATTTATAGATTTAACCGTTCCAGAATCTTTTTTAGAAATGCCATTTTGGGAAGATGTTCTGACATGTAAAACGGCAAGTGGTTCTATTTTATTCAATGCATCTTTAGAAAAAGAGGTCTCGCTGAAATTAGAAACCATCATTAATTATTTAAAATCGCATATCTATCAAGTGGATGTTTACGAAAAAGTGAATCAAACCAATACGGTTGTTTTGGCAAAATCATTGTGAGAATGGATACTTAAGTCCTTTTTTTGTAAATTTAAGCGAATCAAAATTTAGAATTATGTCCTATTTTTTCTCCGCTACTTTAAAAGATATGTCATTTGAAGACGCCATCAATAAAACGAAAGCTGCATTAAAAGACCAAGGTTTTGGTGTATTAACTGAAATTGATATAAAAAACACGCTTAAAAATAAACTGAATGTAGATATGGATGCTTACACTATTTTAGGTGCTTGTAGTCCAAAACACGCTCACGAAGCTATAAATAGTGAGCCGAACATAGGTGTGTTTTTACCTTGCAATGTAATAATCAGAGCATTAGATAATAATACCATATCGGTTTCTGCGGTTGATCCTATTGCCTCCATGGGAGCGGTTGAAAATAAAAAGCTGGGCAACGTAGCACAGAAGGTTGAAACCAAACTCAAAAATGCTATTGAGGCTTTAAAACAATAAATTAGTTTTTTATAAGTGTATCTATTATAAGTGAATGTTCTCAAAAATGTAAAACCCAATACAGTTGTTGGAAAATGACTTTAATTGTTTGTTTCGTAATAATTTATATCTTTAGTTTAAGAAATGTTTTAAACGAACCCTTAAAAATATGCCCAAACAATGTCCAGAATGTGGTGAAAAAATTGTTGGCAGAATTGACAAAAAATTCTGTAGTGATGCCTGTCGGAATGCCTATAATAACAACATCAACAAGGATCATAAAAACCTGATAAGAAACACCAATAACCGCTTACGCAAAAATTACCGCATTCTGGAAGCGCTCAATCCGGAACAAAAAACAAAGGTCTCTCGTGCCAAAATGATAGAAAAGGGTTTCGATTTTAATTATTTCACCAGTATCTACACCACTAAAGCTGGTACTGTTTACTACTTTGTTTACAATCAAGGCTACTTGCCCTTGGAAGGCGATTATTATGCTTTGGTGAAACGGGAAGGATAATAGATGAAAATTCTACGATTTTTAGTGAAAATCTCTTTTATTTTTAAAATTATTTAGGTATTGCAAAAATTCTTAAAATAGTGTTAAAAAAATAATTTAATTTGCTAAATTAGAGGTACTAAACCAACCTTTAATGAAAATATTTCTACGCATTCTGACTTTTTTAGTCATGACATTCGCTTATTCACAAAATCATAAAATTGACAGTTTAAGTGCTGTTTTAAAAAGTGAAACCAAGCAAATCGAACAATTAAAAACCTTAAAAGTACTAAGCAGTTTATTAATAAATTCCAGTCATCCAGACCAATCTATACCGTATTTTAAACAAATGCAAACTATTTCAGAAGCATTAAACGATGAGGAACATGAAATTCTTGCCTTGAGGTATATTTCCGAAAGTTATAAAAAGTTAGAAGATTCTACCAATGCTTTTAAATATGCAGAAAAAGCAATCAATTTAAATATTAATCAATCCGATTTAAATCAGTATTTATTAAGCTATAATCAGTTAGGCAGAATGTACATTCATTTTTACAAACCGAATGAAGCTAAAGACATAATGCTGAAAGCTATTGAAAGGTTTGAAATTCAGCAACCCGATAGTATTCCCGGAGGAATTATTCTTATTTACAGCAATTTAGCCAAAGCTTATGGCGATTTAAAGCAGCCACAAAAACAAATTGAAACCCTTCTGAAGGGTTCGG
>CBFHJN010000193.1:3725-5835 GCA_965655805.1 Flavobacteriaceae bacterium | reverse complement strand
CTTCAATACGTAAAATAGATTTATCTAAGGCTTTAGCAATTTCTCTATACGAAATAGAAACTTGCTTTGGCTTACCAGTTAACAAATCACGACCTTGAACACTCATGTCTTCTGGAGGTAATTCTAAATCTTCAGTAGCAGCACCTATTTGAATTTTTATTTTTTCCGCAGTACGTTCACCAACATACAAATTGTGTTGGGTTCGCATGTAGTAAATAATATCGTTGGTAAATACATCACCAGCAATTTTAACCGATTTATCACAAACAATACCACCAAGAGCAATTACTGCAATTTCAGTAGTACCGCCACCTATATCTACAATCATGTTTCCTTTTGGCTGCATGATATCCACACCAATACCAATAGCAGCTGCCATTGGTTCGTGAATTAAATACACTTCTTTACCATTAACGCGCTCACAAGATTCTTTTACTGCGCGCATCTCTACTTCGGTAATGCCAGAAGGAATACAAACAACCATACGCAAAGAAGGTGGGAATAATTTTTTCTTGAGTGCAGGAATATTTTTAATAAACAAACTAATCATTTGCTCACTAGCATCAAAGTCAGCAATTACACCATCTTTTAAGGGTCTAATAGTTTTAATATTTTCATGCGTTTTTCCTTGCATCATGCTGGCTTCTTTTCCAACGGCAATTATTTTTCCAGAAATTCTATCGCGTGCCACTATCGAGGGACTATCTACAACCACTTTATCATTATGAATAATAAGGGTGTTAGCAGTACCTAAATCTATTGCAATTTCTTCGGTTAAGAAGTCAAAAAATCCCATGTGCTAAAATCGTTTATTTGAGGGTTTGTTAATCAAATCTTGTAAATGTAATAAAAGTATTGCAATTATTATCTGTGGTTTACGCATTGTATCCATTATTCGATGAGATACTACTGCAGCTCTTAATATGCTCGTTACGTTTGCCACTAAAATTATTAAACACCTAAAACTTTTAGTGCTTAAAATGACGTGTTCCAGTAAATACCATAGCCACGTTATTTTCATTGCAATAATCTACACTCAATTGATCTTTAATGGAACCACCTGGTTGAATAACTGCTGAAATTCCTGCTTGATCGGCAATTTCCACACAATCCGGAAACGGGAAAAAGGCATCGCTGGCCATAACAGCACCTTTTAAATTGAAATTAAATGATTGTGCTTTATGGATGGCTTGATTTAAGGCGTCCACACGGCTGGTTTGTCCAGTTCCACTAGCGCATAATTGCTTGTCTTTTACCAATACAATAGTATTTGATTTGGTGTGTTTGCAAATTTTAGATGCAAATATCAAATCATTTAACTCCTGTTGACTTGGTTTATTGTTCGTAGCATGTGTTAAATTCTCAATCGTATCTGTTACGTTATTTCGGTCTTGAACCAAAACACCATTTAAACAGGTTCTTACAGTAGTCTGTGCTAATTCAGTATCATTTTGTGTCAGAAGAATACGATTCTTTTTGCCTTTTAAAATTTCTAAAGCTGCACTTGAAAAAGCAGGTGCAATTACCACTTCACAAAACAAATCATGAATATCATTTGCAGTAGCTTCATCTATTTCGGTATTACTAATTAATACACCACCAAAGGCTGAAACAGGATCACCAGCCAAGGCGTCAGCATAAGCTTGTTTTACGGTATTTCTTTGAGCAAAACCACACGCATTATTATGTTTTAAAATGGCGAATGTTGGTGCTTCACCTTTAAATTCGTTCATTAAATTTACGGCAGCATCAACATCTAACAAATTGTTGTAGCTTAATTCTTTGCCGTGTAGTTTGTTGAACATGGCATCAAAATCACCAAAGAAAAACCCTTTTTGATGTGGGTTTTCACCATAGCGCAACACCTGACCTGCGGTTTCACTTAATTTAAAACTAGCAATCTCATGATCTTGGTTGAAATAATTAAATATAGCCGAATCGTAATGAGAAGACACATTGAAAGATTTAGCGGCAAAACGCTTTCTATCTGCTTCGGTCGTTTCTCCTTTTTTGGTTTGAAGTAATTCTAAAAACTCACTATAATCATTGACAGAAGCCACGCAAACCACATCTGCATAATTTTTAGCTGCTGCACGAATGAGCGAAATAC
>CBFHJN010000193.1:0-3715 GCA_965655805.1 Flavobacteriaceae bacterium | reverse complement strand
TAAAGGTGTCTTTAAAATTCTTTGCAGCTGCTCTTATTAATGAAATTCCGCCAATATCTATCTTTTCTACAATCTCCTGTTCGGATGCGCCAGAGGCAACTGTTTTTTCAAACGGATATAAATCTACAATTACTAAATCTATTTGCGGAATACCGAATTCTGCTAATTCAGCAACATCACTTTTATTGTTTTGTCTGTTTAAAATACCACCAAAAACTTTAGGATGTAAGGTTTTTACACGACCACCAAGAATGGAAGGGTATGAGGTAACATCTTCAACAGGAACAACAGGAATACCTAAATCAGTAATGAATTTTTCTGTGCCTCCTGTGGAGTAAATAGTTACATTTTGTTCGTGTAGCGTTTTTACAATTGGTGCTAATCCATCTTTACTGAAAACAGAAATTAATGCCGATTTAATAGTTTTTGTAGTTGTCATGTGTGTTGTGTTGTTTTATGCCTGCAAAAGTAGGTAATTACAATAAAAAAATGGGGCGTGTTTTGTTCTAAAACGCAACAGTTTTTCAACTTAAAAAGGAAGTTATTAACAGTTATAAAATAGTTGCCACTTTTTTACATACAAATTCTAAAAAACGTTCGTCCATATCTGTAAACGGATCTGGCGTATTAGAATCAATATCTATTTGACCAATATTTTGACTATTCACAAAAATAGGTACCACAATTTCAGCTTTTACATTGATGCTGCAAGCAATATAATTGTCTTGAGCAGATACATCTGGAACCATAAAATTTTGATTGCTAATGGCTACTTGTCCGCAAATACCTTTTCCAAAAGGGATAATGGTATGATCCGTTGGAGCACCAACATAAGGACCTAATTTCAGTTCGTTTTTATCGCCATTTTTAAAATAAAATCCAACCCAATTGTAGTAGGGAATTTCTTTTTCTAATAAAACGCAAATAGCTAACAGTCTGTCATCTATAGAGGTTTCTGTTTGCTGAATAATTTCAGTTACAGCAGGTTTTAGTTCTTGGAGTGTCATTAGTTTTTTAAGTTTCGGCAAAAGTATTTAAATTGCCGTGATTTATACACGTCAATTTGTATAACTTTAACAATGAAAATGATAATAATTTTAGGTGAAAAAATTACTGATCAAATATAAGACTGTTTTAAAGTTTATTCTCACATTTTTAGTGGTTTATACTGTTTTAACGTTCTCTTACAAATTATTTTTACAATATGCGTCAAGCGAAACATATTACCCAGATTATATGACGCATATTGTAGCACAGCAAAGTGCAGATTTGTTACAAAATTTTGGATATGATGCGCAAGTTTTACCGCATCCAAATGAAGCGTCTATGAAGCTCTTTATTAATGGGACGTATGTGGCACGTGTTATTGAAGGCTGTAATTCGGTAAGTGTTATTATACTTTTTGTATCATTTATTTTAGCATTTGCTGGGAAGTTTAAAACGACAGTTATTTATATTTTAGCAGGAAGTGTTCTTATATACGTGGTTAATTTAGTGCGTGTCGTGGTTTTATCAGTTGGTTTATATCATTATCCTTGGCGAAAGGACATTTTACATACCGTTATTTTTCCAGCCATTATTTACGGAATGGTCTGTTTGCTTTGGGTGGTTTGGGTGAACCGGTTTTCAAAAATATCGACTAAAAAATGAGTAGGGTGTTAACATATGTAACCGTTGGTCTTTTAGGTGTTTTACTTATATTGATACGTGTGTTTGAACAGCAATTGTTTTACGATCCGTTTTTGGCATTTTTTCAAAATGACTATCTATACATGGATTCACCCAGACGTGAAGTTTTAAAGCTTACGGCTTTTACAAGCTTACGGTATTTGTTGAATACGATCTTATCTCTCGGAATTTTGTTGGCTATTTTTAAAGATGTGAGTGTGGTTAAATTTTCAGCTTTGTTGTATGGAATTGCCTATATTTTGCTCGCTTTGGCTTTTTTGTATTTCGTGATAAACCCGAAACAAGAGGATTACTACTTATTTTTTAATATTCGTCGTTTTCTGATACAACCGCTAATTTTATTATTGCTGATACCTGCATTTTATTATCATAAAAAACAAACGTAAATGTTAATCATGTTTTAAAATTATCAATTAATTGATAGTTTTTGTAAATTTGCAGCATGATAAAAACAGTATGTCATAAACTATTCTCTGCAAGCATGGCTTTATTGGTCTTGTTTTCTACGGTATCTTTTACGGTGGAAAAGCATTTCTGTGGTGATGTTTTAATGGATGCAGCTGTTTTTAACTCGGTTGAAAAGTGTGCTTCAGAAACTGTTGAAGTGGAAACCAAAATGGCTTGTTGCAAAGACACCGTTGATGTTATAAAAGGTCAAGATCAATTGAGCGTGAAAGCCTTTCAAGATTTGGACTTTGATCAGCAGTTATTTTTAACCACTTTCACTTATGCTTATTTAAACTTATTTGAAGGTCTTCCAGAATTGGTTGTGCCGCATCAAAATTATTCACCTCCCAACTTGGTCACAGATATACAGGTTCTGGATCAAGTTTTCATCATTTGATTTATTAACGAGACATTTTTAGGGTTTCCCTTAAAAACATGAGTTCAGGTTGTTCTTCGCGTTGAAATTCAACGGGAAGGCAACGCAAAATTTCGTTAAGTATTAAATCAAATTATCATGACACATACATATACCTTTTCAGGTATGACTTGCAATGGCTGTAAACAGTCAGTTGAAGATGCTTTGTTGAAATTGGATGCTGTTGAAAGCGTTCAAGTCAATTTAGAAGCTCAAGACGCAACAATTACCATGAGCACACATTTGGAAACGTCCATCTTACAAAAGGCGCTTCCTGAAAAATACCAAATTTCCGAAAAACAAGAAACTAACGTGTTTCAATCAACTTCAGAAGCTGATAAATCAGAATTAAAACAATTATTTCCTTTGTTTTTAATTTTTGCATATCTGATTACAGCGGCTTTTCTACTCAATTATAACCCGATGGATTGGTCTAGTTTTATGCTTGATTTCATGGGTTTATTTTATGTCGTTTTTAGCTTTTTTAAACTGCTAGATTTAAAAGGATTTCCAGAATCCTTCAAAATGTACGATCCGTTAGCAAAGCTCATCCCAGCTTATGGTTGGATATATCCCTTTATAGAAGTTGGTTTAGGCATCATGTTTCTTATGCGTATTGAAATTAATATAGCTCTTATTACTACATTGATTGTTTTGGGTATTACCACCATTGGTGTTACTAAAACATTGTTAGATAAAAAGGCTATACAATGTGCCTGTTTAGGAACAGCTTTGAAACTGCCTATGACCAAGGCGACCTTTATAGAAAATAGTATTATGATTATTATGGCAATTGCCATGCTTTTAAACCTGGTGTAATTATGAAAAAGATACTATTTATATTAAGCTTCATGCCACTTTTGGCAATTTCGCAAAACGACCTTAAAGGTGTTATTCTGGAAGTTACCGAACAAAAAACAGAAATTCCCGTTGCTGGAGCCAATGTCTATTGGTTAAATACAGCCATTGGAGCCGTTTCCAATTTTGAAGGTGAATTTACAATTCCTTATAAAGATGAATATGAAAAATTAGTTATCAGTTTTGTAGGCTACAAAACGGATACCTTAACGGTAAAGTCTGCAACACCAATACGACATGTAATGCAGCCAACTAGCGCACTGGATGAGGTTGTGGTCACGTCCAGAAATCAAGCTACGGCAAAAT
>CBFHJN010000192.1:0-5870 GCA_965655805.1 Flavobacteriaceae bacterium | reverse complement strand
TGGCTTGCACTTTATGGCTTGAAACCAGATTGTCCAATTCGTCAACTAAAGCTGCCATAGACATTTTATCATACTCTTTTTCAGCTATCTCATGTCTGTCTGCATTGCCTTCGTCTTCAGCGTCTTCGGCATTGGACTCTTGTATTTCATTGATGACTTCGTCCTGAACTTCTGGAACTGCTTCTGCTGTTTTTTCAGTTTCAACAGATGCTTCAGCTTCTGTTTTAGTTACAGGTTCTGGAGTTGCAGTGTCCTCAATAGTTTCTTGATTTGCTTCCGTGTTTTCGGTCTGATTTTCTGTGTTTTCAGGTTGTAATTCCTCTGGTTTTCCATCTGCTTTTGGCAGGTTATCGTGCTCTGACATTTTGTAAATGTGTTAGTTTTTTTGAAATAACTTTAGCGTTAAAGATAACAACAAATGCAAAATTTACAAAAGGTTAGCAAGTATTAATCTTTGTTCCAAATTTGCCAAGCTTTTTCGGCTTGGAATTTTAGCATTTGTAACCCGTTGATTGTTGTAGCATTTTTAAGTCGACCCTGTTTTAGAAACTGGGTTTCTTCTGGGTTATAAATTAAATCGTATAGAATATGATTCTTGGTAAGAAACTCATATGGTATTTTCGGCGCATTCAAAATATTTGGAAATGTACCCAATGGCGTACAATTTATAATGATGAGATGTTCTGAAATTATGGATTCTGTTAAATACTTGTATGTTAAGTGGCTTTCGTTTTCAGAGGATCTGGATACGAATTGATAGCTAATTCCCAATTCATTCAAGGTAAAAGCAATGGCTTTACTGGCACCACCTGTTCCTAAAATCAAAGCTTGTTTGTGAACGGATTGCAACCAAGGTTTCAACGATTTTTTAAAACCATAACAATCTGTGTTATATCCAACTAGCTGTTGTTTTTTATTGAGCTTTATAGTGTTAACAGCACCAATTTTTTTAGCTTTTTTATGAAGTTTATCTAAATAAGGAATGATACTTTCCTTATATGGAATGGTGACATTTAAGCCAGCTATTTGCGAATTTTCAAGTATGGTTTTAACGGATTCTATGTTAGGAATATCAAAATTTTCGTAGGATGCATCCGTAATATTTTCTGAAGAAAACTTCGTTTTAAAATAATTTTGAGAAAAGGAATAGGAAATATCCTTACCAATTAATCCGAATTTACGCATGCTTTTTCTTCGTTTTTTGTCCATAAATTTCCAATGCTAACACGATGGCAATTCCCAATAAAATGTAAGTAAATGCTAAATAGGTTTCGGTATTAAATTCAGGGAAATAACGTTCATAATTTTCTATTATTTTCTTTCCCGATGAATCTAAAATAGCAGAACCATCTGTTTGTAGTTTGAAAATTGTTTTTTTCCATGGCCAAACCACACCCAAGGAACCGACAATAAAACCAATTATAGTAGCAATCGTAATGCTTTTATAATGCTTTAGAATATAGCTCAATACATGTGAAAATGTAACCAAACCGACAACAGAACCTAACGTGAAAACGGATAGTATTTTTAGCATACGAATGCGAACGGTATTTTCAATGAAGCTAAAATCACCTTGAATGATTTCGGCAAACGTATCAAATAAAGCATTTACCGAGTCTACCAGAAGAAGTACATAATTTCCGAGAAGAATAAGAATAAATGAGCCAGAAAAACCAGGTAAGGTCATGCCAGAAACGCTAATGATACCGCAGAAAAATACAAACCAAAGATTATCATTTTCCATTGCGGGATCTAAAAAGCTAATACTAACACCTAAAATAATTCCAATAGTAAGGGCTAAATAGGTTTTCACATTCCAGTCCTTAAAATCTTTACTGATATAATAAATTGAACCGATTATCATGCCAAAAAAGACACTCCAAACATATAGTTCATAATGCTTTATCAAGTAGTCCAATACTTTCGAAATACTGAAGTAACTGATAATCATTCCTAAAAATAGTAAACTTAAAAACCGACCATTTATGTATTGAAAAAAGCTACTAAACCGACCGTTGATTAATAATTTAAATGCTTTTCCATTTATCTTTTGAAGCGAATAAATAAATTCTTCATAAAAACCAGCTACAAAAGCTACGACACCTCCAGAAACACCAGGAACCTTATTGGCAGCTCCCATTCCTAATCCTTTTAGGATTAAAAAAATTTTATCTGTGAAGGTTCTGGTGCTTTGCATTAATTAACTTTTTTACCGAAGCGTTCTAGAATAAAAATAGTTAAAAATCCGGCAATCATGAGTAATATTGCAGGCAGGATTTGTGCATCAATACCGTTATTTTGAACCGTATATAAATTGGGTAATATGCTAGATTCTGAAATCACTTTTAGGGAGTCGAAGTCGGATAATTGTTGTTGGTATAGCGTTAAATTTCCTAAAGTTGTAATATCTGATAAAGGTGAAACGATTCCAGACGTTTTGGTCATCACTAAATCCGTCATTTTCCAGGGCCAAACTTTATTTAATGAACCGAAAATAAAACCGGTTAATAATGCTAATGTGACGTTATGATAATTTTTGAAAAGCCACTTTAAAACATGGCTAAAACTTAATAAACCTACTAAAGCACCTCCTGCGAAAAGCGCAATTCTCTTTAAATCGAAATCATGAAATGCATCACTTAATGTTTTATAAGCTCCTAAAACTAAAAGAATAAAAGAGCCTGAAATACCTGGTAAAATCATGGCACAAATAGCAATGGCTCCAGCTATAAATAAAAAGAAAGGTGATTCATTACTTGCCGATGAAGGCAGTGTTGTAATATAAAAGGCAACAACAGTACCAATAATAAGAGCTAAAATGGTTGGTAAATGCCACTTATTAATTTGTTTCCCAACAAAATAGATACTGGCGATTATCAATCCGAAGAAAAACGACCAAATTAAAACAGGATGGTATTCAATCAGGTATTTAGCCAAACGCATGAAAGAGACAAAACTGATAATAATTCCGAGTAATAAAGCAACTAAAAAATTACCATTTAGGGCCTTCCAAAATGCCAAAAATCCATCATTACGAAGCGTTTTAAATAAGCTTAAATTAACGTGGCTTATCGTGTTGATTAATTCTTCGTAAATACCAGAAATAAAAGCTATGGTTCCACCGGAAACTCCAGGAACGGCATCGGCTGCACCCATGGCAATACCCTTAAGTGAAATTAATAAATAATCAGATAAACGTCTTTGCATGATTGAATTTTAAGTACTAGAAATCAAAGGTAAATAAATAAAATCAGACGTATGACTTATAGCTAGGCTTTTAGAATTGTTTTTACTTGTGTGGATTGGTAAATGCTTGGAAATAATTCTTCTAAAATAATAGCATATTCAGCATTAAAGCGCAAGCCATTTTTTAAATGATAGGAGCCTTTTTCGGTTTCTAGAAGCGTAAAGTACAAACCCGCTAATCGGAATTCAATTTCGGCATTTTCAGGATAAAATTCAGAGGCTTGAAGAAAATTATAAACGGCCGCTTCGGGTTCACCCAATTGGAATAAAATATCGCCACGTGAAAGCCAAGTATTGAGCTCATGATTGCCCAATTCTAACGTTTTTTTATAACCGCGTTCCGCTTCTTCTAAAAAAAGTAGGCGTTCATTGATTTGCGCATATAGCTTCCAGTAATGCACATTTTCACTATCAATATTGATGGCTTTATTAATATAGTAGAGCGATTTTTGAAAGTTTTTCTGACGGTTGTAAAATTTAGTAATCGCTATCCAACCCTTATCTAATAGCGGATCTTCTTCAACTGTTTTATAAAAATACTGAACGGCTAAATCGTTATTACCTAACTTTTGATGGCATAACCCAATGCGCAATAACGCAAAAGAGGTTGGATCGTCTAAAGTTAAAGTTATGCTATAGTTTTCAATGGCATCTTCAAAACGTTTTAATTTTTCGAGTACTTTTCCCTTTTCTAAATATGCTCCAATAAAACAATCGTCAGAAATGATAGCAAAATCAAAAGCAGTCAAGGCTTTTTCATAATCTTTTAAATCGTAATACTGCTTACCTAATTGATGCCAAGCTACTTCGCAATACGGATTGCCTTCTAAATATGTATTGAGATAGGAAATAGCTTCTTCATGCTGATCCAAGAAGTCAAAACAATAAATCATGTTATGTAGTGCTGAATAATCCTCTAAATCGGCATCCAAACATTTCATAAAGTTATCTTTTGCTTCTTCAAACTGGTCTAGGAACAAATGTTCCATGCCAATTAACGAGTAGATATCGATAGGGTCTTCAGAAAGTTCCAAAGCTTTTTCTAAAACTTCAATCGCTTTTTTATGGTCATCACGTTTGGATAAAATGTTAGCCTTCTGAATGTAAATTTCCTCATTTAAGGGCTCCAACAAATACAATTCGTTTATCAGCGCGTCAGCTTTATCCAAATCATTTTCAAAGACAAAAATTTCAACTTTAAACAGTTTTAAATTTGTGGATGTTGGATGTTGTAATAAACCTAATTTTATGGCTTTTTTTGCCAATGCCATTTTACCTTGGTTAAGATAATGATGTATGATATTCGCAAATTCTTCGGAATCGAAAAACAACACATGGTTTGTTTTTAACATCGATTCGAATCGGGTAAGGGATATGTTATTGTTGTCATTTGGACGTAACTCCATAAGCAAATTTATATAGTTTTTCCTGGAATAAAAGTAAGGTTCTAATTGGCGTTGTCAGGTTAAAACACCAAATGTTTTTAACAAAGTAATCAACAATCAAGCCGTAATTTGTTCTTAATTGCTGTGAAACAGATTCTTAAAGAGTTTTAGTTGCTTGAATGTCGTCTAAAATGGAGGTGATAATCTGACACCCTTTGATGATTTCTTCGCTACTAATAGTAAGAGGAGGCGTTATTCTGATAGCTCTTGTTTCGAACAACAGCCAAAATAGAATAAGTCCAGCGTCTTGCGCCTTTAAAACCACTTGATTGGTTACGTCAGCTGAAGGTGTCATTGCAGTTAGCATGAGTCCTCGGCCTCTAATTTCCGTAATCAATGGGTGTTGTAGGTGTTTTTTAAATAAAGCTTCCTTTTCGAGTGTTTGAGCCATTAATTCCGAGTTAACCACTTCGTTTAACGTGGCGTGTGCTGCAGCAGCAATTACCGGATGTCCACCAAAGGTGGTAATGTGCCCTAATTTTGGATTGTTTTGTAGTAAATTCATTAATTCAAGAGAAGCTGTAAATGCACCAATTGGCATACCACCACCTAAACCTTTTCCAGTTACTAAAATATCAGGAATACAGTTGTAATGTTCAAAAGCGAATAGTTTTCCAGTTCGGCCAATACCTGGTTGAATTTCATCTAAAATTAATAAAGCACCAACATCTTGACAGCGTTTTTTGACTTTTTCTAAATAGCCATTTTGAGGTTCAATAAAACCAGCACCTCCTTGAATGGTTTCTAAAATAACACCGGCTGTTTTGGTGGTGATTTTTTGTAAATCTTCTTCATCATTGAAAGTAATAAATCGCACATCAGGAACTAAAGGGCGAAATGCTTTTTTACGTTCTTCAAAACCCATAACACTCAATGAACCCATGGTGTTTCCATGATAGGCGTGTTGTGCTGAAATAATTTCACTTCTACCAGTGGCGCGTTTGGCTAGCTTTAAAGCCCCTTCAACAGCTTCGGTTCCAGAGTTTGTTAAATAGGTGGTTTGCAAAGGCTTTGGTAAGTTGGCGGCTAATAATTTAGTTAGAGCAACGGCTGATTCTTGAATGTATTCGCCATAAACCATCACGTGTAAATATTTATCCAATTGCGCTTTCATGGCATCCACAACTTTAGGGTGTCTGTGCCCTAAAGTACAAGCTGAAACACCTGCAACAAAATCTA
>CBFHJN010000191.1:0-5879 GCA_965655805.1 Flavobacteriaceae bacterium | reverse complement strand
GAAAAGCGAATACACGAAACAAATAAATCCAGAGAAATTATTTCGCAAAAATCATATGCCGAACAGAACAAATTTGGAACTGTTTATATCCATGAATTAGAATCCATGTTTCAAGGCGAAGTTCACAAAGAATTCAGCATGTACTTTGAACACGACGGTAATTATTATAATTATATATATGCTTCGCTTAAAAATTTATATAAAAAGCATGCTGATGACGCTTTATCAATAAGGGAGAGTATTAAATTTAGATAATGAGTTGTTATGGAACGGTATGTTAATTGAATGCAAGGATTTTCGCAATTAGCTTTGAACTAGCTATTATTTTTATTTAGTTTAGGTATTTATCATATTTTTATAAATTCTCTTCCGTCATACAATATTAAGAAATTGTCGTTTAGAAATTTACAGCGACCAAAACCTATGAATAAGCAGCCACCTTCCCTTCCACACCTTCAAAAAATGCCTTCATAAATTTAAAATCCGCTTCCATATCATCGGTAGGATAAAAAGGCTCTGAAATATTATTTTGCTTTTTACCAAAATCTAATGAAAACATAATAATCGGTACATTTGCGGCTTTGGCTATGTAGTAAAAACCGGTTCGCCATTCGATTACCTTTTTTCGAGTGCCTTCGGGAGCTAAAGCCAAACGAAACTCATCATGTTCGTTAAATAATTGCGCGATAGCTTCTACCTTATTTTGTTTGTTTCCGCGATCAATTGGTGCGCCTCCAATGGCTTTTAAATACCAACCTATGGGACCCACAAACAATTCCTTTTTTGCAATAAAATTCGATTTTACATGTGCTACTTGACGTAACAATACACCAATATAAAAATCATGCCAACTGGTATGAGGCACAGCAATTAAAACTGCTTTCTTTACAGTATCTTGTGAGAAGTTCACATTACCAGTAACACGCCAACCTAGCACATTAAAATAAATAAATTTAGCTAATCTGCGCATGCTACATTTTAGAATAAAGGTCTCTTAATTTTTGGCGTGTAATGACCTTTTGCCAGTTTTTACCAATAGCATTTTCCCAAAGTGGCTCTAAACTTAATGCTACATTAATCATAATATCAAATTGCTCATCTGTTAAATTAGCACAAATGCCTTGCGGAATATGTATCTTATGTTTAGCACGCATTTTTTTATACATGGCAACACCTTCTGGGTAATATTCTTCTAAATGTTCAAAAACAATACAATTACCAATACCATGTTTAACACCTAATAAGTAGCCCAAACCATAACTCATGGCATGTGCCACACCCACTTGCGAATAAGCGATGCTCATGCCTCCATGCCAAGAAGCCATCATTAATTTATCAGCCGATTCTTTTTCATTTAAGGTGTCTTCAAGAAAAATTTCTTTGCAAAGCTCTAAAGCTTTTTCGCCATAACTTTCGCTAAACGCATTGAGATAGGTTCCATTTAAAGATTCAATACAATGCACAAAACAATCCATTCCAGTATAAAACCATTGGTCTTTTGGCACGCCTTTGGTTAATTCTGGATCTAGAATAACTTGGTCAAATGGTGTGTAATCACTGTTAATTCCTAATTTACGTACAGGACCTGTTAAAATAGTTGTTCTAGAAACTTCTGCTCCTGTTCCTGAAATAGTTGGAATTCCCACATGGTAAATGGCTGGATTTTTAACCAAATCCCATCCTTGATAATCTTTGGATTCACCTTCATTAGTAATCATAATAGCTACAGCTTTTGCCATATCCATAATGGTTCCGCCACCAATGCCAATAATTCCTGAAGGTCGTTGTTTGCTGGTTAATATAATTTCCTCAACTAATGCATCTACTTGAGATGTTTTAGGTTCTTCATCGGCTGAAATAAAAATAATTTTATCGTCATAAGCCAAAGGAATACGACCCGAAAAGTGGCCGTTCTTCTCAAAAACATCATCAATCAGAAAAATGAATGGCGCTGAAACACTTAATCGCTTGGGAGCAATGATATCTTCTAATTGACTAAAACTTCCTCGACCAAAAACAACTCGAGACACCATTGGGTAATTTTTGTAACTCATGTAATATTGTTCTAAAATAGCGTATGTAATCGGCTATTTAATTAATCTTTTCTTCTGTATTATTGCTGTCGATTTGAATTTATAAATATCGCTATAATTTTTCAAACCCACAGATACTATTTTAATAATTCCAATAAATCTCTTAACTTATTTAAAGTTCTATAGGATTTTCCATTTGTTTCCTTTTCCGTAACTTCCTCGTGTACCCATGTGGTATGAAAAGGCACATGAATGGCATGTGCTTTTAAATTCACTAATGGCAACACATCTGACTTTAAAGAATTGCCAACCATTAAAAATTCAGAAGGCTTTATATCTAAATGGTTTAATAGTCTGGAATAATTGGCTTCCTTTTTATCACTTAAAACTTCAATGTGATGAAAATAATCCAATAATCCCGATTTTACTAATTTACGTTCCTGATCCAATAAATCGCCTTTGGTTGCGAGAATTAAGCGGTATTTTTTTGATAATTCTTTTAAAACTATTTCTACATCGTCCAGCAATTCTATGGGTTTTTCCAACATATCTTTACCAATATCTAAGATAGCTTGCATGGTTTTAGCAGACACGCTATTATTGGATAATTCGATGGCAGTTTCCACCATTGATAGTACAAAGCCTTTAACTCCATAACCGTAAATTGGTAAATTTTTCATTTCCATTATAAACAGTTCTTGGTCTATTTTATTGATGGTTTCATAAGGCGATAACAACTGCGCAAAAGCGACTTCAGCATCCCGAAAATAGGTTTCATTTACCCAAAGGGTATCATCAGCATCAAAGCCTATAATTTGTATGTCTTTATAATTTATTTCCACAATTTATTAGCCAATTCTAAATCTTCAGGTGTATCAATTTCAACACCTTGCACATGGGTTTCTACCATTTTTATTTTTTTGCTATACTCCAAATAGCGGATACATTCAATTTTCTCCGATGCCTCTAAAGGCAACATGGGTAATCTATAAAAATCTAAAAGTGCTTCACGTCTGAAAGCATATACGCCTTTATGTTTGAAGTATTTAACCGCAACGTCTTTATCTCTAGGAAATGGGATAGGACTTCTTGAAAAATATAAAGCAAAATTGTTATTGTCTACAATGACTTTAACGGTATTTGAATTAGAAATTTCTTCCCAATCATGAATATGTACCATTAATGATGCTAAATCTATGTCTTTTTGTGCATCTTCATTAAATACAGCAATCAGTTTTTTAAGCGAAGCCACTTCCGTAAACGGTTCATCACCTTGCACATTAACCACAATATCCACATCATCCATAAATTCAATAGCTTCCGCAATACGATCGCTACCACACTCGTGCTCTTTAATACTCATAATAGCTTTTCCGCCATTATTTACAATTTCATCATAAATTATATCACTGTCCGTTACCACAAATACATCATCAAATAAATTGGTGTTAATAGTGGCTTCGTAAGTTCTTAAAATCACTGTTTTACCTGCTAAATCTTGCATGAGCTTACCCGGAAATCGGGAAGCTTTATATCGTGCAGGAATCATGGAGATTATTTTCATAAAGGAGAATCGTATATATTGAATTTCAAAAATAAGTATTTTAACCTGATAATTAGTTGGCAGACTGTAAAAGTTTATAAGCTAATGCGTTGTCGCCAAACTGAAATAGTTTGTTTATTCTTGAAAAAAATCATCTTTAAAACCTATTAAATACAACTTATCTTTAGCTCTTGTAATAGCTGTGTAAAGCCATCTTAAATAATCTACATTAATACCTTCGGGTAAATAAGGTTGTTCAACAAAAACGGTGTTCCATTGACCACCTTGCGATTTATGACAGGTAATAGCATAAGAAAATTTCACTTGCAAAGCATTGAAAAACTTATTGTTTTTTACACCCAGAAACTTTTTGTAATTACTGGTTTCGTCTTGATAATCCTGCATTACTTCTTGATACAACCTATTGGAATCTTCATAAGGCAAAGACGGTGTTTCTGCAGAAATAGTATCTAACATTAAGACCGTTTCAAAAGGTGTCATTCTTGGATAATCTACCATCCGTATTTTTACTTCGGCAAAGCGAAAACCATACAATTCTTTGATGCTGAAAATTTCTAATATTTCAATAATATCACCATTAGCAATAAATCCAGCATCCGAATTCGGTTTTACCCAATAGTAATTATTTTTCACAACCATCAGATAATCACCTGTAGAAAGCTCATTTTCATTAAATAAAATCCGGTTTCTAATTTGTTCATTGTATAAGTTTGCGCGCTTATTACTCCTTACAATAATGGCTGTTTCTTCCTTACCCATTTCACTGTACGAGTCGTTAATAGCGTCCATTATTTCGTAGCCATCTACTAAACGAACAATATCTTTAAACCCCTTTAAATTAAACTGAAACGTATCTAAAAACGGCTGATCTAACATTTCGCGTAAACTGGTAGCATTTACTAATATCCCTGAATCTTGTTCCTGACGCATGACTTCATCCAATTCCATTTTGGTAACAGATTTATTATAAGTCAGTTCCAAAGTTGTTTCGTTTAAAGCGGGACTCAAGTCCAGTTTAACAGGTGGTAATTGAGCCGTATCTCCAATAAGTAATAATTTACAATTATGACCAGAATACACATAACTCATCAAATCATCAAGCAAGGAGCTACCATCGGAAAATTTGGAATCTGAAGGCGAATCTGGTATCATAGAGGCTTCATCAACTATAAAAATGGTGTTTTTATGTTTGTTGGGCTGCATGACAAATTTGACGCCTCCACCCTTTTCTTTTTTTGGGAAATATATTTTTTTGTGAATCGTAAATGCTTCTTTTTTGGAATAATTAGAAATAACTTTTGCAGCACGACCAGTAGGTGCCAGCAATACAGCACTCTTTTTTGCTTTCCATAAATTTGAAACAATAGTACCAATTATAGAAGTTTTTCCCGTTCCTGCATATCCCTTTAGCAAATACAAGTCATTTTTCCTGACTGAAAAAATAAATTCTGATAACTGCTGCAAAACAATGTCTTGTTTTAAGGTAGGATTAAACGGAAACTGTTGTTTTACAAGCGAATAAAATTCATTAGAATTCATTAATACAGACGGTTTTTAAAATTTTACTCAAAGATAACAATGATTTTTAGCCTCATTGGCTTTTACGATTAAAAAAAAATTGTAGATTTGCGTACAACCTTAATTCATTTTAATTAAAAACTATGTTAACAATAATTCTAATAGTAGTTGCGGTAATCCTTCTAACCATTGGTTTAGTTTGGCTTGTAGACAAATTTATACCTGCAAAATTTAAACCAGTACTTATAGTTTTACTTTGGGTACTTATTGGCTTTTTAGGGTATCAAACATTTATGTCTGTATACAAACCTATCCAATTTAATCAAGAAAAAGATAAACGTTACGCAGAAGTTATATCGCGCTTAATAGATATTCGTGATGCGCAATTAGCACACAGACAGGTAACAGGTGTTTTTGCTCCTAATTTTGATAATTTATTGAAATTTATCGATACGGCTCAATACACAATTACCCAACGTCGTGATACATTGGTTTTAGACGAAGAAATGACCAAGCGTTATGGTGGTGTAGAAACAATGAAAGAATTAACGTTAATTGACACATTAGGTTTTGTTCCTGTTAGAGATTCGTTATTCGGTAGCTCAACACGTTATAAAGATATGATGAACGTTCCTGTTGGAGAAGCAGGTGCTCAATTTCAAATGAATGCTGGTTTTTTAGACACGGATGATGTTAAAATACCTGTTTTTGAAGCCTTTGTTAAAAAGGATGTTGTTTTAGAAGGTGAAGATAGAGATCTTATC
>CBFHJN010000190.1:0-5888 GCA_965655805.1 Flavobacteriaceae bacterium | reverse complement strand
TGTAAAAAGTAATAAAATTTGATTTTTCATGTAGTGAATTTATTTAGCAAATATAATGTATTATTAGAGTATTACAAGTTTCTCAATTTTTTCAACTGATTTATTTAGCAGTGGTGATCTGACGGTTAATTTATAGATGTACACACCTTTACCAATCTTATCGCCAAAATCATCACGACCATCCCAAACTATATCTCTGGACAAAGCGGATGTGCCTTTCCCACAACATTCTGATGTGTTAGTCTGTCCGTTTAAAGTTCTAACTAATTTACCAGAAACAGTAAATATCTGTACTGAAACGTCCAAAGCATCCGAACTATTGTGATTGAACCAAAACTCCGTGTAATTAACGAAGGGATTTGGATAATTTAAAACATTTTCGATAACAAGACTCTGATTCTCGTCGTGTACCACAAATTGAATTTCTGAAACCGATGAATTATTATAAACATCCCAAGCTTTTAATGTTAAGGTGTGTAGTCCTGGTTCTATATCACGCAACGGAAAATTAGCAGTTCCACGTTGAAAATCATCAACTTCCGATTGATAATAATCATTTAATATATAAGGATTGGTTTCATCACCATCTAAAATAGCTGTAATATCATGACCAATACCACTGGCTGTATTAATACCATTTTCATCTTCCAGTTTCACCAATAGACTTGGCGAATCATTCGTTATTCCACCAGAAACAAAATTTTCATCATTCATATACAGTTGTATAACCGGACCAATAGCATCCTCTGGTGCATTTTGGTTTAAACCACCTATAACAACGGATGAGTTATTGGCTCCAGATTGATCATCAAGCGCATTAGCCTTTTTAGCATAAAAACTAACACGACCATTACCTTCTGGAATCCCAATATCACGAGGCACAATAAACTCAAACTCAAATTGTCCATTGGTTACCGAGGCTTGTCCTCTAAAAATAGTAGCACCAAGCGTTTCAAAATCCATTTTTATAAACTGACCACCTTCCCGCACACGATCATTTGCCAATGTGGTACGCTCTACTTTTTTATCATAAATATTTACAGCAAGTACACCATTATAGTTTGATATGACGTTACCATTCAAATCGGTTACTTCTCCTGACATTTTAGCACGACTTAACGCTTGCAAAGTTGGCGTGGTTTGACTTACAGGGACATCGTTAACTTTTGTTAAGCGAACGTCAGGTTTCGGGAATGCTAGCTTCATGGCAGGATCACCAATAAAAAACACCAAACGCCTCTGTCCTATTCCAGAAATAGAGGGATCATTTTTTGTGAGTCGCAATGCTTCCGCCATACTTGGATATTCGTTATCTGCATAATCATCATTTGGATTATACGAAAACAAATATTCTGACAACACAATATTAAAGGAGATTCCCACACTAACAAAAATTTGACGTGTGGTTGTAAGAAGCCCAATGGCGCCACCGTTTTTATTCCAATAGGTAAATTCTCCGGCCGTAGGACGCAGCGGATTATCAAAACGCGTGTACTCGCAAGTTACAGTTACAAAACAATTGAGTTTACAAACGTTGTTTAAGTTTTGAGAGTCTGGTTTTTCAAAAATACGCTCTTTAGTTAATCCATCTTCTCCACCATGTCCAAAATAATTAACCACTAACGCACCACTCTCTATAGCATTTACAAGTGCTGTTTTTACGGTTGGATAAGTGTCTCCACCTGCAGAAGATTGCTGAACAAAAGCGTCCGCATGAATTTTTGTGACATTTATAAAAGATTTGGCTTGTGCAATATTATCACCAATAGCATCGGTTGTTAGTTGAATATCTTTTTCCCAAGACTCATCGACATCATCAGACACCATTACTACATTATTACGCCAATTACCATAAGATGCCTCCACATAATAGGAAGCTATTTTATCTACCAATTCTTGGGCTTGTTGCGGCGAATCGGCCAAAATACGACCAACTGCAATATCTAATTTATCAGATGTTTGCATTTCGCCTTCGTTAGCATCCATCATGCCATAAAAATCATCGGAAATAAAGGAACTCGTTAAATTAAAACTATCATAAGCATGCCAAGATGGAACAAAATTGGTGTTATTTGGAATTCGGTCTTTATAATCAAAAGAACCATCACCAAATAAACATAAATATTTCAAGCGTCGTTCTGGTGTACTGGCATTATCATACACATATTTTACAAAATTACGAATGGCACCAATATCTTGAACGCCAGACCCGAACTCATTATAAATGCCATTTAAATTAACCACTTTTACATTTAATCCGTATTGATTTCTATTTATTTGGGCTAAACGTTCCGCTTGTCCTACGAAAGAGACAGGTGAAATAATTATATAATCAATATCTTGAAAAACACCTTGCGCATTATTAAAAATGCTACCTTTTATATTTTGATTGTTTACATACGGATTAGACACCATAGTTGGTTCGTGAAAACTTGGTGAAGCGACAACTGCGAATTTTTTTAGCGTTCCTAATGCCGATGTAAATGAAATGGTTCCAGCCGCATTAGAATTATATAAATTTCTAATATTATAAAGATCCGTAATATCCCAAATTTCATCAACTTGAGATGCATTTGATACATTGTACTGTCCAATACCAGCAGCACCAGAAACGGCACGATTATAAAACGTTAGTTGACCGCCTGCAAATTTTAATTCGCGTGTAGCTTCCAAAGAAATATAATCTATATAACCTAAAGCTGAAGGGTTACCACCATTATTATAATCTAGTGTAATGGCGATGTTTGAATTTGAAACATCTACATTACCATTAAATACAGATTCACTAACTAGTGTAGTTTCTGTAACAGCTGGAATTACTAAATTAGAAACAGACGTTCCATTTAGTTTCAAATCCATACTGGTAGGAATTTCAGAAGTTGATGCTACATAGGTTATTAATTTCACCGGAATAGTAGAAATAATATTCGGAAACGAAAAATCGAATGTTTTGCTGGTTTCAATATCAAATCGATCACCAAACCATCTTCTACCAACATTTGCTAAATTATATTCGTCTACTTCATGGTACTGATAGTCTTGAAATGTATCAATTACCATATCCACGGAACCTGATGGCTGTATCATAGGCTGAATACGTTTTCCATTTCCCGGACTTATATTTATGTAATAATTGGTAGCGGTATTATAAATGTTAATGTTTGTATTTCTTTTTACATCAAATCCATTTGGACCTTCTGCATAAAATAAGATAAAATCGTCATCATGAAAATAGCCGTCGGACTCACCAATAACGCGAATAGCATTTTGAGCCAAATCCATAGGGTACGCATCTGAATTGGCATAAGGAATCATGCGCCCACCATTACCATAAAGTTTTATGGTTCTAGGGTCTACAGCATCCATATTAATACCCAATTGTTGTAAGAACTGCCTAGATATCTTGAATATACCCGATTTATCAACTTGAAATCTGTACCAGCTTCCAGAACTTAACACCGAATTTACTATTGCAGATCGGTTATTAGAAGATCTATAACTATTTTGAGTATTGTAATTAATAGTAAAACTGGTTACCTTTTTATAAACACTATTTTCTTTTATTATTGGCGAAACTGTTAAGAAAGCACCATTCTTATTTCGACTTGTACTATTTTTAAGACTAAACTTTAAACTGCTTGGAATGGTTTTTAAATCCACATCCTTCAAATCATTTCTTGAAATAGTCGCATAATTCACATTTGAAATCTGCACTGAATTTTCATTAATAGACTGAGAAATGTTCCATTGGGCAATAAATTCTAAACCATTCGACAAACTGTAACTAAAATGTTCCGAATTAAAGGCAGGAACTTCCATAGAAAAACTCTCGGTAGCTATGGTTTTAGTACCATTCCAAGTAATATCGAAACGTTTTTGCTGTGAAAAACCCACGGCAGAAACGATTAAGGCAAGGAGTAATAATTTCTTTTTCATTACACAAATAACGCAATTTAGTAGCGCTTATTATTAAAAATTAAACAATTTTAAGAAAATGAATCAAAATTTCAATAATAAAATACAAAAGTGGTCGTTATAATGAAACAAAACACGGGTTAAACGCACTAAAAGCATCGTTAAAATGCTTGATAAATAGGATGAACCGCATAATTTTTTTAGTAAATATTAAATAATTACTTGTATTATTACGCATAATTCTTATATTGCGTCACCAAAAATATTATTAGCTTACTTAAACGTATGGATATGAAAAATGTATTAACAATAAAATTATTGTTAGTTTTAGCTATAGCTGTTACAGCTGTTGGTTGTAAACGATCAGGCTCAAACAGTTCCCGAGCAACAGGTTGGGATATTAATTCAAAGGATGGAGGTTTCCAATACAACACCAGTTTTAAAGGGCAAGAAGCAGGACCTGGTTTGGTATTTGTAGAAGGTGGAACATTTACTATGGGTAAAGTTCAAGACGATGTTATGCATGATTGGAATAATACACCAAATCAGCAACATGTGCAATCCTTTTACATGGATGAAACTGAAGTTACCAATTTAATGTATTTAGAATATTTAGATTGGATTAAGCGTATTTACCCACCTACTGAAGAAACCTTTAAGGCTATTTATGATGGTGTTTTACCAGATACTTTAGTATGGAGAAATCGTTTAGGTTATAATGAAGTAATGACAGAAAACTATTTACGTCACCCTGGTTATGCTGAATACCCAGTAGTTGGTGTAAGTTGGATTCAAGCAGTTGAATTTGCAAACTGGCGTTCAGATCGTGTAAACGAAGCAAATTTAGAAGATGCTGGCTACATTCAACGAGATGCTAAATTAACTGATGTATCTTCTGATGCCACATTTAACACAGATACATATATTAACGCACCTTCACAAGTTTATGGTGGAAACACAGCATTAACTGATCCAGCAAATACACGTCGTCGTGTTCAAACCAATGCAGCTGGCGATCCTATAAACGTAAACGCTACTCGTGAAACAGGAATTATTTCACCTAAGTACAGACTACCAACTGAAACAGAATGGGAATATGCTGCTTTAGGCTTAACATCTATTCGTAGTTATAATGTTTATAGAGGTCGTAAAAAATATCCATGGGATGGTCAATACACACGTTCAGGAAAACGTAAAGTAAGAGGTGATCAATTGGCTAACTTTAAGCAAGGTAAAGGTGATTACGGCGGAATTGCAGGTTGGTCTGACGATGGTGCTGATATTACCAATGCCGTAAAATCGTATGAAGCTAATGATTTTGGTTTATATGATATGGCAGGAAACGTCGCCGAATGGGTTGCCGATGTTTACAGACCTATTGTTGATGATGAGTTTAGCGATTTTAATTACTACCGTGGAAACGTTTATACTAAAAACGAATTAAATGAGGATGGTACTGTAAGAATCGTTACAAGTGATGAAATTAAGTTTGACACATTACCGAATGGAAAAGTAGTTGCCAGAAACTTACCAGGTGAAATTCACCAAGTAGCTGTTGATGAAAACGAAACATACTTAAGAACAAACTTTGATACAAGCGATAACAGGAACTTTAGAGATGGTGACAAGCGTTCTTCTCGTGATTACCGTGATGGTTTTAGCGAAATGGAAGAAGGTTCAGAAGATGCTTCTCACACCAGTAAAATGTACAACTCACCGAACCATAATGTAGAAACGGATTCAACTGGCGCTTTAATTCGTGAGTATGACCGTTCAGACAAACGAACATCTTTAATTAATGATGAAGTTCGTGTTTACAAAGGTGGTTCTTGGAAAGACAGAGAGTATTGGTTAGATCCAGCACAACGTCGTTACTTCCCACAAAATATGGCTACTGACTATATTGGATTTAGATGTGCTATGTCACGTGTAGGTTCAAAATCAGAAAACAGAAACAAGAAGAAAAACTAAAT
>CBFHJN010000189.1:0-5911 GCA_965655805.1 Flavobacteriaceae bacterium | reverse complement strand
TTGTAGATGTTGAAACAGGTGAACATGTTAACTTATATGCCGATCGGATTAAAGAAAACTATGAAACAGCCATCCAAGCATATTTTAATAGAATTCGCTTAAAATGCCAACAATACCATATAAATTATGTGGAAGCGGATATCAATAAGGATTTTAATAACATATTGACAACCTACATGATAGCGCGCCAAAAATTTATGTAGTAAAAAAAGTTCAAAATTTATTGAAAAAACATTTGACATATTGAAAAAGCTGTTTATATTTGCACCCGCTTGAAGGTTATTACGCAAGTAGAAACAATTAAGCATGCAATAAAGCAACGGTCTGGTAGTTCAGTTGGTTAGAATGTCGCCCTGTCACGGCGAAGGTCGCGGGTTCGAGTCCCGTCCAGACCGCAAATATTGCAGAAGCTTCAAGAAATTGAAGCTTTTTTTTGCAATAAAATTTAGTTGTGTTGTTTTATCTCGGCAGCAATGTTGAGGTAAATTGTAGGATGTTCCCAGTGTTGTTGGGAATACCAATGGAAAGCTTTCCTTTTTTCTGAATAAGAAGATTGGGATGCTTTTTTGTTTTGGAGTAAATTTATAAGCCTAAATTCCTACGAGATAATTTCTTGCTTAATGTTATCTATACAAACCATTTAATATTTAAAGGTTCATTTTCTCTTAAGTACTAATAAGCATTAGCTAAAAACCCCGTCATAAATTTCATTTCTTAACAAAAAATGATTAATTTAAGATAAAATATATCAAATTGGTATTTAATATTGTATTTTATTACTAATAAGTTAATTAATTATTCTTTTCTTAATGTGTTTAATATGAGTCGCTCCCAAAATAAAAAGCATACCTCTGAAACTTTTGCGCTTCCTGAAATTGTTTTTCCAGACATGTTTCACGCAAGCAGATTGCCTCAAATGCTTTTTAATGCGGCAAATGAAAAACTGATTGATGTAAATGCGGCTTGGGAGAAACTGACTGGTTTAAAAAAAAGTGATGTCCTGGCGTGTAAGGAAACTGACTTAAATGTCGTTACTTTTAAAAAAAGCAATGCTTGGCAGAACATCCTATCTCAAAAAGAAGTGGATACATTTTATGAAGCAATCGTTTACCGAAAGGATACGAGCCGATTTTCAGGTTTAGTAATCTCCCAAAATATCTCCTTTCACAATACACCTTACTTGATTTTGACAATTTTGGATATTAGTCCATTAAAAATTGCGGAAGCAAAGCAGATATTTACAAATAATTTTTCAGAGAAAATATTAGATAGCATGTATCAGGCCATTACTGTGTTGGATGCTAATCAAACCTGTATTAAAGTAAATAAAGCGTATTGCAAATTAACCGGTTATAAAGAGTCAGACATTATTGGAACCAAACCGCCATTCCCACATTGGCCACCTGAACATTATGATGCCATTGGTGCCTACGCTAAAAAAGGATTGAATGGTGTCTTTGGTAAACAGGAATTGACCTTTAAGAAATCCAATGGGAATCGATTTCAAGTGGCAATTACGTCTACAGAGGTAACTGATAATGACGGGGAAGTTGTAGGATACATTTCCACATCTGTAGATATTTCTGAAATTTTAAAAAGTCAAAACAGTTTACGCGAAAAGTCCCAAAATTCTGTAAAAAAAAAGGATGCTATTCTACAATTAGTAGGTTTAGTGGGAAAAGATTTTAAAGAAACACTAAATAATATTATTTCAGTTTCAGCAAAGGTTTTAAAGGTGTCTCGAGTTAGTGTTTGGCAATTTAATACTGATGAAACAGCCGTAGAGTGCTTAAACGCTTACCAATTAAAAAATGATGCCTTTGAGAGCAATACCATTATTGCGACTAAAGATTGCCCAACTTATTTTAACACATTAAATACAAAAGACACCATACGCGTTCAAGACGTTTATAATAGTGATTTAACACAAAGTTTTATAAAAGATTATCTCGAGCCTTTAAAAATCAAATCCTTATTAGATATTTATATCAAAGGATCTGATGGCTTATTTGGTATTATTTGTTTTGAGCAGACAGATGCCAAAAGACGTTGGACAGATGAAGATGAAGACTTTGCCATAAGCATTGCAAATATTGTGTCGTTGGCTGTTGAAAATCATGAGCGACAAAAAGCAGAAACAAATTTAATTTTAGAAAAAGAGTTTTCTGAAGAATTGGTAGGTTCGTTGGTAGAAGGTTTGGCTGTTGTTAGTTTAGATAAAAGAATAATTCGGGTAAATAATGCCTTATGTGAAATGACTGGTTTTTCGGAGCAGGAACTACTTGGTGATGAACTACCCTTTAAATATTGGCCTCCGGAAAGCGCTGATGACATTGTTGCTGCTTTCGTTGGTCCGGAAGCAAATGATTCCAGAATACGGGAATTAACATTCATGCGGAAAAACGGCGAGCGTTTTCCGGTATCTTTGGCTTTTTCAACCATTAAGGATAAAAATGGTCATACCATAGCATATTTTGCCACTATTAATGATATTACCGAAAAAATAAAGACAGAAAAAGTCAAAGAACAAGCTGCAAATTCAGCTATCAAAAGAAAGGGAATTATAGCAAAATTGATGCCCTTAATTGGGCAAGATTATGAAACCACACTTCAGTATATTATGAAGTTGTCAGCAGACGTTTTAGATGCCAACCAAGTCCATGTATGGAGATTTAAAAACGCCAATAATCAATTAGTTAATAAGTGGTTGTTTAACGCCAAAACGGGTACGATGAAGAAAGTAGATGCGGTTTTAAATCGAGCAGATTTTCCTGACTACTTCAATAAATTAGATTCAAAATCTGTTTTAACAGATTGCATGGTGTCTAACCATCCCATGCTACAAAAATATAAAGATACTACGTATTCAGAGCATTCTTGTGTGGAAGCTATTATCCATAGTAAAGATGCCAATTATGGCTTAATAAGTTTTGAGAATCCAGGTAAACAAAAGATGTATTCACATGAAGAAGAAAATTTTGTGGCTTCTATTGCAACCATTATTTCCTTAATGGTAGAAAGTAAAGAACGAACTTCAGCAGAGCGTGAACTCATTAAGTCTAATGAAAAATTACAACTGGTTAATAAGGAGCTTAATACGCTTAAACAAGAGCTAGAACAAGAAAACACGTATTTACGTGAGGAAATAGATTTGGTGTTTAATTATGAAGAAATGGTGTACAGTAGCAAATCATTTAGTGATGTGCTTACTGAAGTAGAACGTGTAGCTTCCACCAAAGCAACTGTGTTATTATTGGGTGAATCTGGTACTGGAAAAGAGTTGCTAGCGCGTGCTATTCATAATACCAGTAGCAGAAAAAATAAACCTTTAATTAAGGTAAATTGTGCGGCTATACCACGAGAATTAATAGAAAGTGAATTGTTTGGTCATAAAAAAGGATCTTTTACAGGCGCTATTAGTGATAAGTTAGGTAAGTTTCAGTTGGCAGATGGCGGAACCTTATTTTTAGATGAAATTGGCGAATTACCCATAGAAATGCAACCTAAGCTATTACGAGCTATTCAAGAATCAGAAGTTGAACAGATAGGTGACACTAAAACCCATCAAGTTGATATTCGCATTATAGCAGCCACAAACAGGGATCTAAAAAAAGAGATAAAGCGTAAAAACTTTCGCGAAGATCTCTTTTTCAGGATAAACGTATTCCCAATAAACATTCCGCCTTTACGGGACAGAATTGAGGACATTCCTATATTAATTGAGCATTTTGCCAATAAATTTAGTAAGCTGTATAATAAGAATATTAAATACATTTCAGAGGAAACAAAACGAAATTTACAATCGTATGCATGGCCAGGAAATATTCGAGAACTTGAAAACTTAATTGAGAGAGCCGTTATTTTGTCTAGCAATGAAAAACTCATGATACCTAATTTTAAATTTTCGGATGAAGCTGCCTTGATATCTGCTACCGTTTTATCTTTAGATGATGTGCAACGCATTCATATTGAAAAAACACTAAAACGATGCCAATGGAAAATTGATGGTCCAGATGGTGCGTCAGAATTACTAGAAATAAAACCGAGCACATTACGCGATAGAATGAAGAAATTAGGGATTCAAAAACCCTAATGAAACCACGGTATTCCGTGCTTTGGTTGTTCGTCGAATATAAGTCACGGTATTCCGTGATGTTTTTTCTCACACCAAATTAAGCGTCTTTTTTTATTTTTTTGATTCGTAGTTACTTACGTCTTTTTAGTGCCTCCATGTTCTGTTTGGCACGTATATTGGCATCTATACAATGCCCCAAATTTACTAATTATGAATATGCCTATTTTAGATCAGTCTGAAAAAGTGATATTTTGGATTGAAAACAATATAATGTTTTGCCGGTTTAATCAGATTGATTGTCATCTATCTGTAAAGAATGCTGAATATTATTTGTCTCAAATAGAAAAAATTTCACAAGGCAAACACCTGCCTTTAATAATTGACATTCGGAAGTTTAAAGGCACCTTCGCGCCACATGCTGCTAAAATTTTTAGCGAAAGTGCTATTTTAAAAAATATTACACTGCACGCATTTGTAGCCGATACTTTAAATGCCAAATTACTCATAGCATCATACAACAGATTGTATTTAAAAGCTATGCAAGTGCACATTTGTAAAAGTATGGAGGAAGCGCGCGCGCTCTGTAACCAATTCAAAATGACATCAGATGCAGGCAGCAACTAAAAAAAATCTTTCGGATTTGAATTCCGATGCCCTGTTAACAGCGTTGGATAATCAATTGATAGTGGTTACCTTTAATTCCAATGGCACGCTAATAGACTGCAATGAGAATTTTGAGATTATTTTAAATCTCCATAAAAATGAATCAACAGTTCAGGCTAGTCCTTTATTGAAAATGCTGTCACCAACCGATGAAATTTATCAGGAAGCATATCTTGCGCTTCAAAATGGTCAAAAATGGCGCGGTATTTTACGATTTCAGCCGATACATTTACCAGAGCAAAAATTGGATACCACAATTACACCTATTACAGATAACACAGGTAAGGTGGTTAAATTTGTAGCAATAGGTCAGGATATAAGCAGTTACTACTGTCAAGGTAAAACGACTAATGCTGTGGAATGCAAAGAAAAACAATTGGTTGCCAATTTTACGGACGATGAGTTATATATTAATAGGTATGGAAAAATTATAAATACATCAAAAAGTGCAGTTTATAATACCTATCACAGTATGATAGGGTCATATATTTATGATTTTATCAACCCAGCAAATCATCAGTTTATTCAAAAACAGATTCAGCAGGTATTTACAAAAGGTAAAAAACGCAAATATCAATCTTTAGGGTTATCAGGAAAAGGAAATCAAATTTTCTACATGTCTAAACTGAAACCTGTTTTTAACCAAGATCATGAGGTTATTTATGCCACTTTAAAATCAAAAAAACACAAGAATACATTACGAGCAAAAAATCAGCTAAAAGCTATTGAAACCAAATATAGTAATATATTCCAATCCATTAATGTGGGTATTTTGGTGGTTGCCAATGGTGCTGGAAATATAATAGAATGGAATAAAGGTGCCGAATTGGCATTTGGCTACACCAGTTCTGAAGTTATTGGTGAACCGTTAACCATTTTAATGGCTGAAAATCAAGTGGATGCTGGTGTTAAGGAACTTATAATAGCTAAAGATAAGCTGGATAATGATGGTTACAGTGATAATATGGAAATGCTCGGCTCACGGAAAACAGGTGAAGAATTTCCGGTAGAATTTTCCATGAGTCATTGGCAAAACGGAAAGGAAAAATTCTACTGCGCCTTTATGCTTGATATTTCTAAACGAAAAAAATTAGAGCAAAAATTACAGAAAGCAACCAAGGATTTAGAGTTGTTTTTATACCGTTCAGCACATGATTTGAAGGCTCCTTTGAC
>CBFHJN010000188.1:0-5950 GCA_965655805.1 Flavobacteriaceae bacterium | reverse complement strand
GATTAAAAATTGAAAAAGGACAGGTAATTTTAGCCGGTGCAGCCACCGCAGCAGAATGGATTCAAAAAAATACAACAATACAAGCTCAGCTTCAAGATGTTGGTGAAGTGAGTTTTCATGTAAAAGCATAAATTATGAAAGGAAAAGTAGTTGCAGGAAAAGCAAAACCCCGAGGTAAATTTCCACACGTAAAACGGGTAGGCGATTTTATTTATGTTTCAGGTACCAGCTCCAGACGACCAGACAATAGCTTTGAAGGCGTTGAAGTAGACGAAATGGGAACCACCAACTTGGACATTAAAAAACAAACTGCAGCCGTTTTAGAAAACATCAACGATGTCTTAAAAACCGAAGGTGCCAGTTTAAAGGATGTCGTGGATGTAACATCATTTTTAGTAAACATGAATGATTTTGCAGGATACAACAAAGCCTATGCCGAATTTTTCGATAAAGAAACTGGTCCAACGAGAACAACCGTTGCCGTTCACCAATTACCACATCCCGATTTGGTGGTTGAAATTAAGGTGATGGCTTATAAGCCAATTCTTTCGTAGTCAGCAACCTGTAATGAAAAGTATCGAGATAAAAATGACAATTAAAAACTACATAAACGGCAATTTCGAAAATCCCATTCAAAATAATTGGATAGATAATTATTGTCCAGCAAATGGTGCCATTTATGGGCAAATTCCAAACTCCTCTAAAGACGATGTCGAGCATGCGTATAAAGCAGCAAAATCAGCATTTCCAAGTTGGTCTAAAACCACATTAGAGGAACGTAGTCGGATTATGCTAAAAATTTCGGAGTTAATTGAAAAGAATCTCGATGCATTGGCTGAAGCCGAAAGTAAAGACAATGGCAAACCGATTAGTTTAGCTAAAGCTATTGATATTCCTAGAGCTGCCAGTAATTTCAGATTTTTTGGAAATGCTATTACACAATTCGCAAGTGAAAGTCATGAAAGTGTTGGGCAAAATGCCATAAACTACACGCTACGTCAACCAATTGGTGTTGTGGGCTGTATTTCACCATGGAATTTACCATTATATTTATTCACTTGGAAAATTGCTCCTGCTGTTGCTGCAGGAAACTGCGTCGTTGCTAAACCCAGTGAGGTCACACCTATGACAGCTTATTTATTGGGAGAAATCTGCAATGAAGCAGGTTTACCTGAAGGCGTTTTAAATATCGTACATGGTTTAGGCGGCTCAACTGGGCAAGCTATTATTGAACATCCAGATATTAAAGCTATTTCTTTTACAGGTGGAACGGAAACTGGTGCACATATTGCCAGAACTGCTGCTCCTATGTTTAAAAAATTATCTTTGGAATTAGGTGGCAAAAACCCAAACATCATTTTTGCAGATTGTGATTATAATGATATGCTGAACACAACCGTGAAATCCTCATTCGCCAATCAAGGTCAGATATGTTTATGTGGAAGCCGAATTTTTGTAGAAGCGTCTATTTATGAGAAATTTAAAACCGATTTCGTAGCAAGAATAAAAGCCCTAAAAGTTGGGCATCCTTCAGAAAGTTCAACTAATATTGGCGCATTGGTTTCCAAACCACATGTGGAAAAAGTGATGGAATATATTGAAATTGCTAAAACCGAAAACGGAACAATTTTATGTGGAGGTAACAAAGTAAATGTAGCTGGTTATGAAAATGGTTACTATTTGGAACCAACGGTTATTGAGGTTCAAACGGATGATTGTCGTGTAAATCAAGAAGAAATTTTTGGGCCAGTAGTTACCATCATGCCGTTTAATACCGAAGAAGATGTTCTACTAATGGCAAACAAAGTCAAATACGGATTATCGGCCACACTTTGGACAAACAATTTAAAACGTACCATGCGCTTAAGCAATCAATTACAAGCAGGTATTGTTTGGGTAAACACTTGGCTTATGCGCGATTTACGAACGCCTTTTGGTGGTGTAAAAGCATCTGGTGTTGGTCGTGAAGGTGGTTTTGAAGCGTTGCGCTTTTTTACGGAAGCGAAGAATGTGTGTATAAAATATTAAAGATGGGAATTGGCAGAAGAGAATTCACAAAATTAATTGGGTTAGCTCTGACAGGCGCAATAATCGATCCTCTTCAAGCAGTTGTGACTCATAATGACTATTATATAAATAAAAAATTAGGAATCATGTTTACCATTCCTAAATCATGGGGTTTTGCTAAAATTAAAGATTTTGGCAAAATAAAAGACAAACAAATTCTTGATGGTTTTTATGAATCGATAAAAAATGAAGTTTATGAAGATTTAGGAAGTCCTATTTGTATTGTTACAAAATATTACGAAGACCTTCCCGAATATGATGGCTTGTTTTCTCCTTCTATAATTCTTAAAATAACTCCTAAATCAGAGTTTGATAGTTATGGCCATAAGAATTTTGAAGAATTAATCCACATGTCAAGAAAAAATGACAACTCTGTTTTAAAAGATTATAAAATTGTTAATATTTATGACCCCTACACATTAAATAATTGTCAATTTTTTGAAGATGACTCAGAATATTTATTTGAACATAAAGAGCTCAAAAAACCAATAAAAGTAGAACAAGAGAGCATTAAATTTGAACATCAAAATTTTTATTATCAGTTTAGTTGTCATCAGTCTTTAGAAATGAACGAAAAAGCAGATATTGAATTTGAAGCCTTTAAAAAAAGTATAAAATTAATATGAATCTAAATCTAAACAACAAATACGCATTAGTCTGCGGAAGTACCGCCGGAATAGGAAAAGCAACAGCCATGGCATTAGCCAATGAAGGCGTTCAAGTAACTTTAATTGCTAGAAATGAAGACAAATTAAAAACAACATTAGGCGAATTACCGCAACAACGAAACCACGACTATATAGTAGCGGATTTTTCGAATCCAGAGGAATTACAAGAAAAAGTTTTGAATTATATTTCTGAAAATCATGGCTTTCATATTTTAGTTAATAACACAGGTGGACCAGCAGGTGGACCTGTTTTCGCGGCAAATTTAGATGAATTTCAAAATGCCTTCACACAACATTTAAAATGTAATCATGTTCTAGCACAAGCGGTAGTTCCGTTTATGAAAGAATCAGGTTATGGCCGAATTGTAAATGTCATTTCAACATCTGTTAAGCAACCATTAGACGGGTTAGGTGTCAGCAATACGATAAGAGGAGCTGTTGCCAATTGGAGTAAAACGCTTGCTAATGAATTGGGACAATTCGGGATTACCGTAAATAACGTATTACCAGGTGCTACAGGAACCGAAAGATTGACAGAAATTATTAAAAACAAATCAGCTAAAACAGGAAACACGGAAGAAGAAGCTGCCAATGCTATGAAACAAGCCGTTCCTGCTAAACGTTTTGCAAAACCGGAAGAGTTAGCAGATGCAATTACTTTCTTGGCTAGCGAACGTGCTGCTTATATTAACGGCATAAATTTGCCGGTTGATGGCGGCCGAACTAAAAGTCTTTAAAAACGAATGAAAACGTTTTATTTTACTTGTGGTCTCATATTGTTTTCCATTTTTGGTCATGCACAATATGCTTTAGAAAATTACTCGAATGCTGAAATAGATCAGTTACCCATAATGCAAGAAATTGCCAATTGGATTCAGTATCATAAAATTGATAATGTCCTTCCAGTATTAGCGAACCCAAATACAATTGACCAAACATATTTTGATTCAGAAACGACATTCCTATCGCTTGAATATACTAGAGATCGGATTGAATCTAATAAACATACAACGGTAACCGATGATCGCAATATTGTTTGGTACGAGCGTAATTTTTATAAAAAAACCAAATCGAAATTAAAACCACGCTATCAGATTTACTTTACGGTTGATTTTATTAACGACTCTTATCGTATAATTGATCTTCAATTTGGAAAGAAGAATAAAATAAACACCAGTCATTATGATACAAATTGATAGCAAAGTTTGTAACTTTATGGAATTCATTTATTAAAAACAGCACCCAATGAGCACCTTATTTCCACCCATTAATTTTAAAGCATGGATTGAAGAAAATAGACACCTTTTAAAACCACCAGTTGGTAATAAAGTGGTTTGGAAGGATGGCGATTTTATTGTCATGGTTGTTGGCGGACCCAATAGTCGAAAAGATTATCATTACAATGAAACACCTGAATTCTTTTATCAAATAGAAGGAAATATGGTTTTAAAGGTTATTGAAAATGGTGAACCAAAAGATATTCATATCAATGAAGGTGACATTTTCTTATTACCACCAAAAGTGCCACATTCTCCACAGCGAGGAGCAAATACAGTCGGATTAGTTATAGAATATCCGCGTGAAAAAGGCGTAAAAGATGCCTTGCTCTGGTTTTGCGAAAATTGTACCACCAAATTATACGAAGAGGACTTTACGGTTGAAAATATTGAAACGGATATGCCAGTTATTTTTGATAAATACTATGGCGACCAAAACAAACGAACGTGCCCAAATTGTGGTGAAACTATGGAGCCACCAAAAAAAGTTCAGATAGACGATTAATTTATGAAACGAAAACTTCGAATAAACGGCCATTCTCATTTACTTCCTTATCCTGAAGAAATTCCACAATTCATGCAGGACAAAGGCATTTTTTGGGTGGATAAAGACCGAAAATTCATGCTTCAGAAAGATTGGAACCGTCCCATTACGGACTCTAGTTTCTTTCTTAACGAAAAGTTAGCTTGGATGGAACGTTTTAAAATAGATCATGCGGTGGTTTTGAATTTATCACAACTTTATGGTAACGGTCTACGTGTGGAAGAAATGAAACAAGCGTTACGTTTTCAGAATGACTTTAACGCGAAGGTTCAACGTGAAAACCCAACAAAATTCACCTGTGGTTTCGTAGTGCACCCAGGTTTTGTTCGTGGTGCCTGTTGGGAAATTGAACGTTGCGTGAATGAATTAGGCATGCAATTATTATGTCTTCCAACCCACTACATGGACACCATTGGAACCTGGCGTTGCATTTTTGATGAAGAAAATGAACCGATTTTTGAATTAGCTAATAAATACAATTTAGCTGTGGAAATTCATCCATATGATGGTGAAAAATTCATTAAATTAGAAAACACATCTTGGCGTTTTCATTTGATATGGATGTTGGCACAATGTGCTGATGCTTACCATTTTTTAACGCTTAACGGTTACCAAGATAAATACCCAAATATGCGTACCTGTTTTGCTCATGGCGGACAATTGGCGCAAATTAATTTAGGCAGACGTATTCAAGGTTTTGATGGCAGACCCGATTTATTTGAAGGCAAAAGTCACCCACGAAAAGCCGTTGGGCACAAAAACATCTTTTTTGACACCCTAGTTCATGATACTGGTGGCTTGCAATTACTAATAAAAAATCAAGGTTCGAAGCAGGTTTTAATGGGACTAGATGATCCGTATCCTTTAGGGGAAATGGAAAGCGAAAAACAATCGTCCTATCCCGGGAAAATTTTGGATTTAGCTATGGAACGCAGCATTATATCTGAAACAGAACGCGATGCCATTTGGGAAGATAACGTTATCCAATGGTTATGTGGAGATGATGAAGCAGCCAAACAAAAATTAGTGAATCGGATTTTAGGTAATTAACGGTTACCCAAAACAGCACGAATTAATCTGTTTACCGACAGGAGGAGGCAACTCAACAATAAACAACAAGCAACTCACAACAAGAAAAATGCATTTCCTTTCAGAAGATTTGGACACCTATGTTGTAAACCATTCGGAAAACGAACCGAAATTACTACAACAATTAACACGTGAAACTTACCAGAAAATTTTGCAACCACGTATGTTAAGTGGTCATTTTCAAGGTCGCGTATTGAGTATGATTTCTAAATTAGTAAACCCAAAAAATATATTGGAAATAGGAACCTACACAGGTTATTCTGCATTGTGTTTGGCGGAAGGCATGCAAAAAACAGGCGAACTTC
>CBFHJN010000187.1:0-5966 GCA_965655805.1 Flavobacteriaceae bacterium | reverse complement strand
TTTGTTCTTTGTTCTTTGTTCTTTGTTCTTTGTTCTTTGTTCTTTGTTCTTTGTTCTTTGTTCTTTGTTCTTTGTTCTTTGTTCAAAACTAAATCTTCCCAAACTTCTTCAAAATAAACAATAAAATAATAGGTAATGCTAGTAAACCAATCATCAATAAATTAGTTTCAAATAACCAGTTTGCCAAAATTAAGGTCATAACATAGCCACCAATAGCACCGCCAAAATGGGCATCATGGCCAATATTACCCACACGATTTTTCATACCGTAAATAGTATATAGTAAATAACCAATTCCAAAAATATAAGCAGGAATAGGAATGGGAATAAAAAACAGGTATAAACTCATATCTGGTTGCAACAAAATAGCTGAATAAATGATGCCCATAACGGCACCACTAGCACCAACAGCGCTATAATGATACTCGTTTTTATGAAAATATAAGGATAGTAAATTCCCTAATAATAAACTGCATATATAAATAACTAGAAATTTAAAATTACCTAAATAGGCAACCACCACAGGTGCAAAAAAATACAAGGAAAACATATTGAAAAATAAATGCGACATATCTACATGTAAAAATCCCGAGGTAAACATCCTGATTTTTTCGCCACGAATAATACCACCCACATTAAATTTGTAGGTTTCAAAAAAGGAATAGTCGCTAAACCCTTTAAAAGAAATTAATGCGTTAGCTGCAATAATCACCATGGTTACAATATTTAAATCACCCATAAATAATAATCGTTTAAATAGAATATAACATATATTTGTAACTGCAAATCTAAAATTAATTCATGCAATTTCTTGCCTATATTCTCATTTATCCCATTTTATGGTTGATATCCATCTTACCCTTCCGGTTATTATATGTCGTTTCTGATGGCCTATTTGTATTGCTATATCACATTATAGGCTACCGTAAAAGCGTGGTAAAAGAGAACTTGAAGTTGGCATTCCCAAATAAATCTGATGATGAATTAAATAGAATTCGCCATAAATTCTACCATCATTTATGCGATATGATTTTAGAATCCATTAAATCTATGACCATTTCTGAAGCCGAAATGAAAAAACGCTTCACATTCTCCAATATAGAAGTCATTCAAAAGTTGGAACAAGAAAACAGAAGTATTGCGCTTATGTGTGCTCATTATGGAAGTTGGGAATGGATTTTCATTCTACAAACCTACATGAACAATAAAGGATATGCCATTTACAAACGTTTAGCCAATAAGCATTTTGATGGATTAGTAAAGCGGATTCGAGCAAAATTTAATTCTTTCTTAATTACAACCAAAGAGAGTATTCCCATTCTCATGCAATCTAAACGCGAAGGTAAACTGACTATTTGTGGGTTCGTTTCAGACCAATCACCTAAAGCTGAAAAGGCATTTCATTGGAATGACTTTATGGGAATAACGGTTCCAGTGCATACAGGTGCTGAAATGTTAGCGAAGAAAATTGATATGTCTGTGGTGTTTTTTGGCGTAAAGAAATTAAAACGTGGTTATTATCAAACCACTTTTAAAACCCTAGCATACCACCCTAATGATTATCCAAACTACGAAATAACCGATATGTTTTTGGATTTAGTTGAAGCACAAATTAACGAAGCGCCTGAATATTATTTATGGACACATAAACGTTGGAAACATCGTGATAAAGTGCCAGCCGTTTATAAAAAATAATGTGCAATCTAGGCTTTATTCCTTATTATATTTCGTGTACTCTATATGTTTCTTATCTAAAATAGCATAAAACTTGCGCGATGAAATTTTCAAATCCTTTGTGATTTCTCGAACTTTCTTTTGCCCCTTTTTATAGAGTTTTAAGTTGGCATTTACTTTTTTATTGAAGTAATAATCTTTCAGTTTTTCAACAACTTGTAATTCCGTTAAACTAGAATCGCTCGCATACTGCTCTATTCCTTTTTTTACGTTCGATAAGTTCTCCTTCATAGCTGTTGTTTTTAATCCGTTACGCAAATAAATTCCAAATCTGCTTTAACCCAACTCAAACCATTCCGTAATCATGGTGTCTATAGCATCCGTTTTAGAATTGATTAACGAATAATGTACAAACTCATTATTCAACTTATTATACTGATAATCGGCTGCCCAATCCAAATGATTTTTGGCTAAAGTTTTAATACTATCACAAACATATTGAACCTCTGCATTCGTTGTTGTTGGGTGAATAGACATGCGAATCCAACCAGGTTTACGGGTTAATTCGCCTAATGATATTTCTTGAGTCAATTCATGCGACATGTCATAATCTACATGTAACAAATAATGACCATAGGTTCCAGCACAACTACAGCCACCACGCGTTTGAACACCAAATTTATCATTGAGTAATTTCACACCTAAATTGAAATGTAAATTATCAATATAAAACGAAATCACGCCCAAACGCTCTTCATGTTGACCAGCAAGAATGTGTAAATTATCTAAATCGCCTAACTCCTTAAAAACAATTTTTAAAATTTCATGCTCACGATCTAGCATATTTTTAACACCCATTTGCTCTTTAAGCTTAATAGCCAACGCCGTTTTTATGGTTTGTAAAAAACCAGGTGTTCCGCCATCTTCACGATCTTCAATATTATCAATATATTTGTGTTCTCCCCAAGGATTAGTCCAGCTAACGGTTCCGCCTCCGGGACAATCGGGAATCATATTTTTATATAATTTTTTATTGAAAATAAGCACACCAGACGATCCAGGTCCACCCAGAAATTTATGCGGTGAAAAGAATACGGCATCCAAAGCTTTAGTTTCATCATCGGGATGCATATCAATATCTACATAAGGTGCCGAACAGGCAAAGTCAACAAAACAAACGCCTCCATGTTTATGCATGAGTTGCGCAATATCATGATGCGGATTTTGAATACCTGTTACATTGGAACCATGAATAACCGAAGCTATTTTAATGGTGCAGTCTTGATGTTCAATTAATAAAGCTTCCAAATTTTCAAGACTAAATAAACCATCTTCGCCTGGTGGAATCACGACCACTTTAGCAATGGTTTCCAACCACGTGGTTTGGTTAGAATGGTGTTCCATATGTGTTATAAAAACAACAGGACACAAATCTTCTGGCACATTGGTATGCTTCTGTAAATTTTCGGGAACTTTTAATCCTAAAATACGTTGAAATTTATTCACCACACCTGTCATACCGTTTCCGGAAACAATTAACACATCATCGGCATTGCAATTCACATGATTTTTAATAATGTGTTTGGCTTCATGGTAGGCTTTGGTCATAGCTGTTCCTGAAACCGTAGTTTCTGTATGGGTGTTAGCTACATATGGGCCAAAAACGTTGCAAATTTTTTCTTCAATCGGTCGGTATAATCTGCCAGAAGCCGTCCAATCTGTATAGATAATTTTTTGAGTACCATAAGGCGATTCAAAGTTTTGATCCACACCAATAATGTGTTTTCTAAAGGAATCAAAATAAGTTTCTAAATCCGTTTGAATTTCTGAAGATGCTTTTGTGGTAATCATGCCTAGATATTAAGTTTCAAAGTTACTAATTATTAGCGACAGCTTCAATTTCTGCTATAACTTTATCGGCAAGTGTATCTGCTGCTTCCTGTGTTGTTGCTTCGGTATACACGCGAATAATGGGCTCGGTATTACTTTTACGCAAATGCACCCAACTGTCACTAAAATCTATTTTGACACCATCAATCGTCGTTACGCGTTCATTTGAATATTTAGCTTCCATAGCTTTTAAAATAGCATCCACATCCAATTCTGGAGTTAAGGCTATTTTCTTTTTACTCATAAAATAATTCGGGTAACTAGCGCGTAAAGCACTTACTGATATTTTTTTATCTGCCAAAAGACTTAAAAATAAGGCAACGCCAACCAAAGCGTCGCGACCGTAATGCGATGCTGGATAAATAATACCACCATTGCCTTCGCCTCCGATAACTGCGGTGTTTTTCTTCATCAGTTCCACCACATTTACCTCGCCTACTGCACTGGCTTCATAAGTGCCTCTATGTTTTTCGGTAATATCGCGTAATGCTCTGGTTGAACTCATATTGCTAACCGTGTTACCAGGTGTTTCACTCAACACATAATCGGCACAAGCGACTAAAGTATATTCTTCACCAAACATATTTCCTTTTTCGTCCATAAAAGCTAAACGGTCTACATCTGGATCGACGACTATGCCAAAATCGGCTTGTTCTTTGACCACAGCTTCAGATAAATCGGTTAAATGTTCTTTTAAAGGTTCTGGATTATGCGGAAAATGACCCGTTGGATCACAGTATAACTTCACGCATTCTACGCCTAATCGTTCCAATAATAAAGGAATGGCTATTCCTCCTGTAGAGTTTACACCATCAACAACCACCTTGAAATTGGCTTTTTCAATAGCGGATTTGTTGACCAAATTTAAATCTAAAACGGCATCAATATGTAAATCAATATAGGCATCGTTTCTAGTAATTTTACCCAAACTATCCACATCTGAAAACGTCATAGCATCGCTCTCTGCAATGGCTAAAATTTTTGCGCCTTCTTCACCATTTAAAAACTCCCCTTTATTATTTAATAATTTTAAGGCATTCCATTCTTTTGGGTTATGACTAGCTGTTAAAATAATCCCACCATCAGCACGTTCCATAGGTACAGCTACCTCAACGGTTGGTGTGGTAGAAAGTCCTACATCAATCACATGAATTCCTAATCCAACAAGTGTGTTCATGACTAAATTCTGTATCATTTCACCAGAAATTCGAGCATCTCTTCCAACAACTACTCGGTAATCTTCTTTTTTATATTGCCCTTTTAACCAAATACCATAAGCCGAAGCAAATTTCACGGCATCAATAGGTGTTAAATTCTCACCAACAGTTCCGCCAATCGTGCCGCGAATTCCTGAAATAGATTTTATAAGTGTCATATAATTTTGTTTATTTTCAACAAATATAAGTTTTCTATGTGTTTTCTAAAGTATGAATGTGTAATTTCGAAATATGAACTTTTTAGCACATATTTACCTGTCAAATAATCTTCCACTTGTAACAATCGGAAACTTTATGGCTGATGGTATTCGAGGATCTAAATACAAGAAATTCCCTAAAGACATTCAAATTGGTATTTTATTGCATCGCGAAATTGACACCTTTACAGATGCACATCCTATTGTGAGACAAAGCACTAAAAGACTTCACAAGAATTACAGTCATTATTCTGGTGTGATTGTCGACATTCTTTATGATCATTTTTTAGCGAAAAACTGGGCTAATTATTCTGATGTTCCACTCGAAGATTATATTAAAAACTTTTATACCTTACTTCAAGATAATTTTGAAACTTTACCAGAAAGAACCCAACGCATGATGCCCTATATGATTGCCGATAATTGGTTATTGAGCTATGCAGAAATTGAAGGGATTCAAAAAGTATTGGATGGTATGAACAATCGTACCAAAAACATATCGAAGATGAACGAAGCCACACGCGAATTAGTTGCACATTACTCCGAATTTGAAGACGAATTCACGATGTTTTTTGAAGAACTACGCACTTTTTCAAACGAAAAATTACAAATACTTTCTCAAACTATGATTTAAAAATTATGAAGAATCGTTTTATAATATTACTCGGAGTTCTGGCCTTTTGGTCCTGTAAGTCTAATTTGAAAACACCAGAAAAAACTCAAAAACAAGGACTCATTACCCAAAAAGCCATGGTGGTTTCTGCTCGTGTAGAAGCGTCTAAAATAGGAAGCGCTATTTTAGAACAAGGTGGAAACGCTTTTGATGCCATGGCTGCAACCGAATTGGCATTAGCCGTTGCTTTCCCCTATGCAGGAAATATTGGAGGTGGCGGATTTATGGTGTACCGATTGCATACAGGCGAAATTGGCGCTTTAGACTATCGTGAAAAAGCACCTATGGCTGCTACAAAAGACATGTATCTGGATA
>CBFHJN010000186.1:0-5975 GCA_965655805.1 Flavobacteriaceae bacterium | reverse complement strand
GGTTAACAGGCAAAGCAGGCGAAGCTTTAAGAGGCGAGATTTCATTAACTTCTGCTCAACCCTCCTACCCTAACTTAACACTACCAAATACGCATTATGTAACTGCTTCAGGTAATGATAGTAATACAGGAACTAGTTTAGGAACCGCATTTAAAACCTTACAAAAAGCACACGATTATTCAACCGCTGGAAATAAAGTATTTATTACTGGGGATATTATTCATAACTCAAAAGTTCAAATTAGCAAATCATTAGATTTTGTAGGTTTATCGAATGCTACGTTATCACCTGATAATAATAGAAGTGGCTTTAACAGGATGTTTGACATTGCTACACCCAACCTAACAGTCTCTTTTAAAGATTTAATTTTTAAAGGAAATACAAACACAACTGTTACTGGTGCTGTAATGAGTATGACTGCAAATTCAATTGTGAATATTACTAATGTTTTATTTGAAGAGAATTCATCGACCTTAAACGGAGGGGTACTGTATGCAACTGCAGGCACAATGAATGTTCTAAACACTACTTTTTATAAAAATAGTGGTAATAGTGGTGGTGGAATATTTGTAACAGGATCAAACACAATAGCTAATGTTACGAATTCAACATTTTTTCAAAACAAGATACTGAATGCTGATAAAAATTTTGGTGCAGCAATTCGAGTAGAAAACCAAGCAACAGTTACGTTAACAAATTGTTTAGCTTGGGATAATAAAGCCAATAATGGTGCAGGTGGTGAATCAGGTTTTAACTCCACACCAAATGGTATAACTAATGCCATAAATTCTTTAGTAGGCTATGCAAATAATACAGATACAAATACGAATTCAAACCTCACCGTAAATCTTGCAAACTCAAACTTATCTTTTGACCACACATTAAACAAAGTAATTTTTTCAGCACCTAATACCTTATCAGATGATTCACCCATAGATTTTGGTTCAGACAATAGCGATGTTGGTGCTTGGGATTCTAAAATAAATATTTTTAGAGGAGCCTCAAATACCTTATGGAACAACAGCTCCAATTGGTCTAACAACACTTTACCCTCAACTTTAGATAATGTTGCAATCTTAACAGGTAAAGACTGTACTTTAGATACAAATGCGACAATTAAAAATCTAAAAGTTACTAGTAACTTAAGAATCAACGCAGGAAAAAGTTTAATTGTTACTGGAGTTTCAAATGGAGAGGTAATATATAAAAGACCTTTATCTGAGGTAACAGGAAAAACTGATGGATGGTATTTAGTTTCATCTCCTTTCAATGGGCAAAATTTCACAAATGCCTATGCCAATACAAATGAATTAGCAGTTAGTGGTTCAAATAGAGGAATAGCAATTTATAATACAAGCTTAAATAATTGGACATATCTAAAAAGCGATGATAGCAATTCTAATTTATTTACTTCCTCTCCTGGAAAGGGTTATGCCATGAAAATAGACACTGATGATAATTCTAATAAAGTAGTTACTTTTAAAGGACAGGTTAATACAGAAGATACAGGTGTTAATACTGCTGTAATTGCAGAAGGAAACCGTTTTAATTTAATAGGAAACCCTTATTCTGCAAACATAAATAGTGGAAAGTTTTTAGAAGATAACTCTGCAAATTTATCGTCAGAAACAATTTGGATGTGGAATAAAGCAACCAAAAATCATGAAACTAGAATTAGAATGAACAATTTTATTATTGCACCCACTCAAGGTTTTTATGTTCGCGCAAAAAATTCTGCAATATTAAATTTTGCTGAATCAAATCAATTGTATAACAACAATGAAACGTTTCAAAAATCAGCAAAAACTGAAATCCATTTAAAAATGGTTAATGGTTCATATGATAGATTCGCAAAAATTTATTTTTTAGAAAATGCAACAAAAGGTTTTGATAATGGTTATGATGGTGAGACATTTAGTGCAGTTGATAATCCCACAGACATTTTTACTTATTTATTAAAAAATAGTGAAGGCAAGAAGTACCAAATACAATCATTACCTTTTAACGAAATAGAAAACACAATTGTTCCTCTAGGTTTAAAAGCAGAGGCGAATGCTGAAATTGTATTCTCTTCAGAAAATGTAAACTTACCTTCTGGAGTTAAAGTGTTTTTAGAAGACAGAGAAAATAACTCCTCTATACGTTTAGACGAAACAAATAGCGATTACAAGGTTACATTAACACAGTCTTTAAATGGTATTGGACGTTTTTATTTGCATACTACAAGAGGAGCATTATCTACAGATGATATTGCTTTAGAAAATATTAGTATTTATGCAACAAATAAAACTACGTTAAGAATAGTTGGTTTGTCTCAAGGTAAATCAAACTTAAAACTCTTCAATATTCTAGGAAAACAAGTCCTAAACACTTCATTTAATTCTAATGGTGTTTTTGACGTGAATCTTCCAAAACTAACTACAGGTGTATACATTGTGAAGTTAGAAAGTAAAAATGGCTCGTTGAATAAAAAAATTGTTTTAGAATAAATCAATCAAACTTAAAATAGAAAACATCATGAATAAAAATATAAAAGCACAAGAAAAATCACAAGATATTACTCGTAAAGAGGCCATGAAAAAAATAGGAAACTATGGAAAGTATGCTGCATTAACAGCCTTAGGAACCTACTTAATTTTGAATCCTAAAAAAGCCCAGGCTCAGAGTCCAGAAGCACCTGGTACTGGATTTTAAATTCATTAATTTTAAAAAAAATCATCTTAACAGACTACTATTTCCTAAAACATTAAAATAAACGCTATTAATTAGTCAAATATTAATAAAATATTAATATACCTTTTATATATTTAATTCGAAATTACACTTTAAATCAATTCAATTATGAAAAAAATTACCTTTTTAAATTTATTATTGTTATTCGTTTCTGCAAGCTTTTTTGCACAAACAACTTATTATGTCAAGGCTGATGGAGATAATTCTGATGGCTTAACAGAGACTACTGCTTTTTCTACTGTTAACAATGCAGTACAGGCTGCAGCAGATGGTGATCAGATCATTATTGTAGGAAACTTAAATCAATCTGGACAAGTAGCCATTGGTAAGTCATTATCCTTTGTAGGAACTTCTGATGCCACTTTAACAGCTACTGCAACAGCTAGAATGTACAATGTAAGTGCCCCTAGTCTTAGTATTTCTTTCGAGAATATTGTATTTCAAAATGCAAATGCAACAGTACAAGGTAGTGTTATAAACCTTACTGCAAACTCTGATGTAACCATAACCAACTGTACCTTTAAAAATAATACAAGTGCAAATAATGGAACAATTTTAGCAGGTGGTACAGGAACGTTAACTGTTACAAATTGTTTATTTGATGGAAATTCTGCAAACAGAGGAGGTGCAATTGCTATAACTACAGCAGGAAGAACATTGATTGTAAGTGGTTCTACTTTTGTAAATAATATAGCTACAGGAAATGATGGAGGTGCAATGTTTATAGGAGGAAATAACGCAAATAGTAGTATTACAAACACTACTATTTTTAACAATTCTGTTGTAAACGCTACACTAAATAAATCAAAAGGAGCAGGAATGCGCATCGAAGGTGTTAAACCTTTAACAATTGAGAACTGTTTAATTTATGGAAATACTGTAGTAGATGGTAATGGAGGATCAGATCCTGCAGATATAGGAGTTGTACCAAATACAGTTTTGAGTTTTGTTCATTCCATTACTAAGAATATTGAACCATCTTTAGACGCCGCTGAGGGTGATGTATTCAATACATCTGTAATTGATGCAGATTTAACAGCTTCGAATCTTCGATTTGACCAAGCAATTGGAAAGGTAATATATGATACTGTAGATCAAGGAGTAGATAGCCCAATTGATTTTGGTTCTGATGGAAATGATGCAGGTGCTTGGGATTCAGGGTTTACACTTTCTTTAGATAAGGATGATTTGTTAGCCACTAAATTATCTGTGTTTTTTAATAATGCTTCGAAAAACTTAGAAATCTTACATACGATTAATGAACCAGTTTCTCTTGAGGTTTATAATATCTTAGGAACTAAAGTTTTAACCGCAGATAATGTAGTGAACAAACAATCAATTTCTGTAAACTCACTAAAAGCCGGAATCTATGTATTAGTTGGAAAAACTTCAATTAAATATTTTTCTAAAAAGCTTTTAATAGAGTAATATTTTACATAAAAAAGAATACATATACAGGGATTTAATTATCCCTGTTTTACTATCTACAATAACCTGAAGTAATATGAAAACTAAAACATCTCTTTTATTGCTCCTTTTTTCGGTAGTATCCTTTTTTGGCCAAAACCAAAAGCCTAATATTATTTTTATCATGACCGATGATCAAAGCGCTATACCTTTACGAAATAGTGACAATCAAAATCAGTCAAGACCTTTTGGATTTAATGGAGACACCAAAGTATATACGCCTATTATAGACGAATTAGCAAATAATGGTTTGGTTTTTAATAATGCATTTGTTTCATCTTCTATATGCAGTCCAAGCAGGTATTCTATATTAACGGGTAGATATGCAGGAAGATCTGAAGGCACAAATTTTTTAAATAATTTTCCCTTAGGCTCTTTAAGTAGAATAGCCAATAACATTGAATTAGAAGAAAACAAAACAAATTTGCCAAAACAGTTGAAAGCTGCAGGATACAAAACTGCATTTATTGGTAAATCTCACATCATAGATCATCATATTTTAGAAAATTACACAGAAGGCACTAATGGTTTTATGCCTTATGCTAAAACAGCAAATCCTTATACAGCAAAGGTTTCTGAAGCTATGAAATTTAATCATGACAAATGGGCAAACCGTATGAAAACATTTGGTTTTGATGTTGTAGAAGCTTTTAACGCAGCAAACTTAAGAGAGCTTAAAAATGATGCTTTAAACGTGCATAATGTTGAGTACAAAAATAAAGCTGTACTTGATTTTATTGAAAATTCTGGAGATGATCCATTTTTTGTATATTACAGTGAAACCATTCCACATGGCCCTGCACCTTATTGGACAAAAAACGGTGCTTATTACGCAGGATTAGATGCCGATGTTAACATTACATCAGAAGGCGTTTTAACACAAGATTATTCCTATCTACCAACTAGAAACCAAATTAAAACAGAAATTGAAAATATGGCTGGTAAAGATGCAAGACATACTTGGCTACGTTGGTTTGATCATGCAGTGGGTGCTGTTGTAGAAAAATTAAGAGCAAAAGGAAAATTAGACAATACATTAATTATTATTACCTCAGATCATGGAGATTTTAACAAAGCAAAAGCAACCAATTACGAAGGTGGCATAAAAGTGCCCTTGATGATGTATTGGAAAGATGGAATATCTACTTCTGGTACCTATGACGAATTAGTGCAAAATATAGATTTTGCGCCAACTTTTTTAGATTTAGCAGGTATAGATCTTTCTAATTCAGAAACAGATGGCAAAAGTTTAAAAGAGGTTATCACCAATAATTCCAAAACGCCAGTGCATGATTATCTATTTTTTGAATTGGGTTATTCTAGAGCCATACGAACTAAAAGTTGGAAATATGTAACTGTAAGGTATCCTGATGCCATAAACACAAAAATTACAAACGGAGGAACTTTTAATGGTCCTAATGGCACACAAGTGCCTCTCCCGTATTATATTCCTAATGTTTCCTTAGGTAGTTTAGCTGCAGCACAATATCCATTGTACCATGTAAAAGACCAATTATTTGACCTAAATAACGACCCTTATGAAACACGCAATGTTTTTGAAGCTTTCCCGCAAATATCAACAGAATTAAGAAATAAACTACGTTTATCTTTACTTTCATTTCCCAATAGACCTTATCAAGAGTTTACAGATACCAGTGTGGATTTAACATTAGCAGACAATTCAATTATAGGTAAAGTATTGGCAGGTTATCAAGGTTGGTTTAACACACCAACAGATGGCTCAGAGCGTAATTGGAATCATTATGAAACAAATA
>CBFHJN010000185.1:0-6051 GCA_965655805.1 Flavobacteriaceae bacterium | reverse complement strand
TCTACAGGCATTCTGTTTAAAGCACCACCAAAAAGCGTAATAAAAGAATTTAGTCCAATATTGAACAATGCTCCTGCTGCAATCATGCCAAAAATATCCCATCCAAAAAAGATATACGGTGTACTCAAAACAAAGGACACCACTACAGCTACCACCATCAAATACCACTTGGATTCTAAATATTGACGATATGGAATATTCTGACTCATCAGCATTTTGTAATACTCGCTATCCCAAGATGGGACTAATTGCCCAAAGGTCATTAAAAATCCTCCAGTAACAAACATGGATGCGAATGCTAAAATAGCTGGCATTTCCCTGTACATATCTTGGGTGTAAAAAATAAGTCCGTAAAACAAAAACATGAAAGACATGAACATGGTTTGTTTGGGTCTGGCATTACGCCAAATTAATTTAATATCATTCTTTAAAAATGGTGCTATACTACCAAACCTATCAAACCACGATAAATCGGTTGCTTCTACGACTTTCACTTTTTTAGAAACGGCATCATCTAAATAAAACCCTTTTTTAACGTATTTAAAATTTAATTTATACAAAACCACCAATAGCAACAATGGAATAAGCGCTAAATACGGCTGATTATATAAGGTGTTAAACGCTATTCCAATAGGTTCTGAAGCGGCATAAATACCATAAAACTCTAAAGCAATTAAACCTAATAATAAAGGTGCGGCAATGTAAAAAACCGTATTACTTTTATTAACTAAAAAGTTTAAAAAGTTTATGGATAATGTAATAAGTAGAATAGAGAAAAACCAGCATATTACATTTAAAGGAGAATAATCTTTCACTAATAAAACAATACTAAAAGGCAGGAATAAAAACAACGATAGAAAGTTAAAAAACGACAGCGTTGTTTTACCCAATAAATAGTGAATGACGGTATCTTTTTTTATTGGAATGGTCATTAATGGTTTCACATTCATTACAGGCAGTTGCTGCATGAAATAGCGAATAAGAAGTTCAAATAAAAACCAATAAATTAGAAAATTATTGATGGTTACTATAGGATCGACATTTGGAAATGCTTTTTTAGCAATAAAAAACATGCCTACTCCCATGAATAAAGCTAAACCTCCAAAATACAAGGCTCCCAAAATGAGAAATATTTTTATGACAAGTCCTTTTTGAAAATACGAAGCCCTTTTAAACTGTTTCCACTCGAGGCTTAAAAATTGTTTAATCATCATTGTTAGTTTGTTGAAACCTAATTTTAATTGGTATGTTTTTGGGCAATTTGTCCGACTTCCATTCCCCACGTCTGACCTAACATCATGCCTTTTTGTGCAAGTAACGTTTGTTTAGATGCTAATTTCTCACCCAGTTCGGTTTTATAGAAAGCCACCAACTCTGTAATTTCATCTTGCGTGAACTCCTCCATGTAAATGTCAGCTAATTGGCTGTACAATTTATCAAGCGTTCCATTGGCTTCTTTTGTGAAAGCCGCTTTATTTGCTTCTGGAACCATAGCGCCTATTTGAGCAATGGCATCATCAAAAGCACTTGTAGCTCCAGTGAGTCCGATAAATTCAATGGTTTGTTTTTTAAATTCGGTTGGCTCTTGAGCTGAAATAGTCAGCGTTAAAAATAGAGCAATACTAGTAAGCAGTGTTTTCATAGTGTTTTTGTTTGGTGAATTATAAGTAGGAAAAAGTTTGAATTTGTTACAAAGCATATTCAGGATGGGTTTTCTGAAGATGAAAAGTAGCATTTTTTGGCAAAATAATAACGGTTATATACGTATATATTATAACACTGGTAAAAACAATAGCACATACCAATGGAATGTAGCCATCAAAATTATCAGACAGGGTTAATAATTGAAACACTTGAGGCCCTAAAACCAAAGTTCCTATACCTGCATTTCTGAAAATAATATCTTCTAAAAGCCATAATTTCTCCTTGGCTTTCCGTTTTCTTTTTATTTCTCTTTGTATAAAAATGGTTTTAACAAACAAAAATAAGCAAAGCAATATATAGCAACCCACAAATATATAACTCCCTATTTCAGTTGAAAAAACAGTATAAAGTGTTGTAAAAATGGTTATAGTTAAAATTATTTGAGGAAGTCTGAACCAGTCTTTGGCATAATTCCAGAGCAGTTTCATATATATTTTAGACATGGCTTTTTGGCGTTGTTCCACCACATCCATAAAGCCAAAAACACCAAATTTTTTAAAGGATTTATCGCGTGCGTCTTCAAACGACATTGTTGGATTTACCTCCCAAATTGCTTCAATATCATTAGCCATATGATCTACAAGTTCGGTTTGCAAATCGTAATATTCAACATAATGCTGTCTAGTAAACGCGTATAAATTTTCAATATGTGATTCGGTTAATGCCATCTTTTATAGTGCATATTTATATTTTGAAAAATAAAAAGATCGTAATTGCCACGTACTTACAACCAGTAAAAGAAATAGCCATAGCACAGTAGTGGTAAAAATAATGATAGTGAAATTTGAATTATGCTCTAAAGTTTCACTCGTGTTGTAATTATTATAAACCAAGTTTACCACATGAAAAAGTATGATAAAATAAAACCCAATCCGTTCAAGCAATGAAAAACGCTCCTTTTTAATTTTAGTAAAAACGAAATACATACAGCCAAAACCAAGCAATAACGCCATTGGTGCATATTTCAGAATGGCATGTGTTATAGTTGGTTCTAAATAATTCCTCACAAATACCAGAAATAGAGCCAAACTTAAAAATGATATTATTCCGAAAACAGAAGTCGCCTTTTTATACAAATTCTTTAAATTGTTTTTATCTGCTATTTTATAATAGCCATCGCTTCTTTTTAATAAATGCCGTTTGTTTTCAACCATGTAATCTTTGAATATAAAATAGAAATCACGCAAATCTCCATCATGAACACGTGCCTCTATTTCTGATGCCACATGATCCACCATTTCCAGACGAATATCCATAAAAATAACACCTGATTTTTTTAGGTATGTGTCTATAAATTGAATATTTTCAATGCTCAAAGCCATAAACTAAAAACTCAATTTCGGATTGATTAATGTTTGAAGCGTGGCAATATACTGTTCCAATTCGCTTAATTTATTGACCGTTTCAGTGGTGCCTTTTTCGGTAAGTTTGTAATATTTACGCAACCTATTATCTACTTTTGCTACCTCAACATCTAGCAATCCTTCGGCTTCCAATTTATGAAGCGATGGATACAAAGCACCTTCGGTAATTTTTAATTCGCCTTTAGTGAGTGCTTTTACTTTCTGCGTAATTTCATAACCATACATTTTATCATGCTCACTTAAAAGCTTTAAAATGATGGTGGTTAAACTGCCTTTATACAAATTGGAATTCGCCATACAAATCAAATATATACATAATTTTCTTATGCATATAAATTTTTAAATAATTTTCTGCATTTCTATGCTTAAAAACAAAGGCTTCACTATTTTTGTAAAAAATCATTATATGTCACACTTTCATACACTTTCGGTAAAAGAGCTTCATAGAGAAACGGATAAATCGGTTACCATTAGTTTTCAGGTTCCTGCCGACTTACAATCGGTTTACCAATTTCAAGCTGGTCAATATATTACGTTGAAAACCAACTTGAATGGCCAGGAAGTCCGTCGTGATTATTCTTTGTGTTCATCACCAAAAAGTGGTGAGCTGAAAGTGGCTGTAAAAGAGGTTTCAGACGGAACCTTTTCGGCTTATGCCAATAATAATTTAAAAATTGGTGATCAGCTAGAAGTTGCTCCACCAAAAGGTCGTTTTGTTTTTACACCTAATGATAAGCAAACAAAGAACATAGCTTTATTTGCAGCAGGCAGCGGAATTACGCCTGTTTTAAGTATTGTAAAATGTGCTTTGGAAGAAGAAATTCATAGCAAAGTAATCTTGGTTTACGGAAACAAAACCACTCAAGACACGATGTTTTTACAAGAGCTTTTAGATTTACAACATACCTATAAAGAACGTTTCACCATACAATTTGTATTTAGCCAAGCTGATGAAACCGACGCTATTTTTGGTCGCATTGAGAAAAGTACTGTCAATTATGTCATGAAAAACAAGCACAAAAATATTGAGGTGGATGCCTTTTATTTATGTGGACCGGAAGCTATGATTCATGCCGTAAAAGATGTTTTAACGGAACATGAAATTCCAAAAGAACGTGTTCACTTTGAATTATTTAAGGCGGCAAAACCTGCTGAAGACACTACGTCAGGTGTTATACCAGACGGAAAAACGCAAATTACGGTTGTTGTTGATGATGAAGAAACAACGTTTGAAATGAGTCAAAAACAAACCGTTTTAGAAGCCGCTCTTGATGAAGATTTAGATGCACCATATTCTTGCCAAGGTGGAATTTGTAGTAGTTGTTTAGCACGAATTACTGAAGGTGAAGCAACCATGCGTCAAAATAATATTCTAACAGATAGTGAAGTTGCTGAAGGCTTAATTTTAACCTGTCAAGCACATCCAACGACGCCGACTTTGAAGGTGGATTATGATGATATTTAGAGACTCTAAACCAATAGTTATTTATAAACTGCTTATCATATTAATATTTGTTTCACTTCTCTCATGTCAGGTAGAACAATCTAAATTATTTGATGATGTAAATCAAATGGCCAAATTTGAAGGGTTTGGTGAGCCTACCTTAATTCAACATGGAAAAGAGAGTGGCTTCTTAATGCCCTTAATGACTTATGGAATATTTTCTGTTGACACTTCAAGTTTTCAAAATCTACTAAATTCAATAAGGAAAAATGAAAAATTCAAATCAGGTAGTTATTATCTCAATTTAGAATTGGATGATTTTATAAGGAGAAACAATCTAGAAATATTAAACATGGCCAATTGCTTAATTACTCAAAACAAATATGATAAGTCATATCACGGATATTTACTATCCGATAACAAAACAGTAGTTATATGCGAAATAAACCATTAAATATACACATCTCTAGACGAACCACAAACGGGATGAAAAGTTGAGTCCAGACATTTGGAATTTAACCACCATAATCTGGCTAAACCGCTAACTTGGTTGGAATATTATAAAATAAAAAAGCAGTAAACAAAAACGCAAATAATTAATTACTTCGGTAATTTCACTTTCTAAAATCCTTGCAAATTTTATATTCAATTTGTATTATTTAAATTACCAACACGTTTTGTACTGACCGTTTCATAGCATATTATAATTATGGATTTTGAAATAAAAAGAATTATAACAGTCGAATTTCCAAATAACTTTTTAAAAGTTAATTTGAATGATTTAGAAAGTTTTATTTCTGAAAATTTGTCTGGAAAAGATTATGGAAAGTCCGTAGTAAAATATTTCTGGGGTTTTGAATTATTCAAATTTGATGGCGGGTTTGCACAATTTTTTAAAAATGACATTGAAAGTTGGAAACATTCTGTAAATTGGTTTGTAACCAATTCAAATTTTGATTGGAATATTATAAAAGATTTAACGGAATTTCAAACACTAGAATTAATAAAAAAAGAAATGCTTTTATCAGTTGATCGGATAAATAGTATGAAAAGAAAACCCAAAGATTTTGATTGTGAAAAGTTCAGTCAAGACCTTGAATCAATTCTAAATAATTATATAGAAAACAAACATTAATCAACCTAAAATAGCCCTAACTTTTTCAACAACCCTTTCAACCGTAACACTCCCAGCAGCATCTTTATAATCTTCTGGATATTTGTTGCCATAAATAGATGTTGGGATTTTTGGGTATTGGTTTCTATCCGCTACCAAGGCATAATCAGCTGGTTGATTAAAAGGTGCAAAGCCAGAAAATGGATGTGTAACTCCCCAAATAGTCACGACTTTTACGCCAAGCATAGCTGCTAAATGCGCATTTCCAGAATCCATAGAAAGCATCACATCTAGATTGGAAATAACATCCAACTCTTCCTTAAACGCTAATTTTCCAGCCATATTTATAATACCATCTGCTTCAGATTCGAAGTAATTTAAAATCTGAACTTCCTTTTTTCCGCCTCCAAATAATAAAACCTGAT
>CBFHJN010000184.1:0-6067 GCA_965655805.1 Flavobacteriaceae bacterium | reverse complement strand
GTGATGGCTGGTCATGAAACTACCTTGCCTATTACTTTAGATCATATGATTTATCATGCATCATCAGTCGTTAGAGCAGTTGAGCGTGCGTTGGTGGTGGTGGATTTACCGTTTGGAAGTTACCAAAGTGACCCGAAAGAAGCCTTACGTTCTGCCATAAGAATCATGAAAGAAAGTGGTGGTCATGCGGTAAAATTAGAAGGCGGCAAAGAAGTAAAAGAATCTATTAAGCGCATTTTAAATGCCGGAATTCCTGTGATGGGCCATTTAGGGTTAACACCACAATCCATTTATAAATTCGGGACCTACACCGTTCGTGCCAAAGAAGATGCCGAAGCAGAAAAACTAAAGGAAGATGCACGCATGCTTGAAAAAGCAGGATGTTTTGCCATTGTTTTAGAAAAAATTCCAGCGAAATTAGCTCAAGAAGTGGCTGAAAGCATTAGCATTCCTGTTATTGGAATTGGCGCTGGAAAAGGCGTAGATGGTCAAGTACTCGTTTTACATGATATGATTGGTATGACGCATGAATTTAATCCTCGTTTTTTACGGAGATACATGAATTTGTATGAAGACATGACCAATGCTATTTCGCAATATGTAACGGATGTAAAATCGGTTGACTTTCCGAATGATGAGGAACAATATTGATAAGCCCCTTTGTCCTTCGGACATTCCTCCAATGGGGAAAAAAAGTGTTCAGTCGCAGTTTACTGTAATTCTCGTAAAGTTACAAAACTTTAATATTACCATTAATTCTCTGTGTAACTCTTTGAAATAATTCTTTTGAATTGAAAATTAATAATAAGTGTAAATTCGTGTAATTCGTGTCAAAAGTTATCTCCAACAAAAATAATCTCCAAGTTTTATACGAAGACAATCACCTAATCATCGTTAACAAACGTGCTGGTGATATAGTTCAAGGTGATAAAACGGGTGACATGCCTTTAAGCGATGTTGTAAAAGACTATATAAAAGACAAATACAACAAACCTGGCAATGTGTATTTAGGCGTGGTTCATAGATTGGACAGACCAACAACTGGAGTCGTTATGTTTGCCAAAACCAGTAAAGCATTGCCAAGATTAAATAAATTATTTGCCGAACGACAAGCTGATAAAACCTATTGGGCTTTGGTAAAAAATGCACCACCAAAACAAGCCGATACCTTAACACATTGGTTGCGAAAGAACCCCAAGAACAACAAATCTACAGCCTTTCCTAATAAATCAGCTGATAGCAAAAAAGCCATTTTACACTATCAGGTTTTAAAAGAATTAGATACGTATTATTTAGTTGAAGTAGCTTTAGAAACAGGCCGTCATCATCAAATACGTGTACAATTGGCGAGTATTGGAAGTCCCATAAAAGGTGATTTAAAATATGGTTTTAACCGAAGCAATCCCGATGGCAGCATTAGTTTACATGCCAGACATATAAAATTTGTACATCCCGTTTCTAACGATTTGATTGATGTAACAGCACCATTACCAAATGATTCCGTTTGGAATGCCTGTTTAGAAGGTTAATTTCGTTGCTTCGCGATACGGATAATTTAATTTTAGAGTAGTTCCTTCTTTTATAGCCGAATGTAGGTTAAATTCAGCATGAATAAGATCTGCTCTATTTTTCATATTGATTAAACCAGCTCCTTTTTCTGCTAAAGCTATATCAAAACCTTTACCATCATCCACTATTTCTATTAATAAATTTTTCTGTTGATATTCTAATTTGACCAATAAACTAGCGGCTGATGCATATTTAACGGTATTAGAAATAAACTCTTGAATAATTCGGAATAAGATAATATGGTCTTTAGAGTTTGCAAATTGTGTTTCATCTCCAATAATTTCTAATTCGGCTGATAATAGCTGCAATTTGTTTAAACGTACCACTTCGTTTTCAACCGACTTCTGAAAACCACGATTCACAATCACATCACTATTTAAAGATTTAGAAAGTGCGCGTAATTCACTTAAACTTTCTTTAACCACATTTTTGGTTTCTGTGAATTGTTCTTTAATAGTTTCCTGAACTTGGGTATTCATAATACTCATTTGCATATTGGCGACCGATAATAACTGACCAATATTATCATGTAATTCCTGACCAATATTTTTTAGTGTTTGCTCTTGAATCTCAATTTGCGTATTAGAAATTTCTTCTTGAAAGGCTTGTTCTCGTTCAATTTTTTCTAATAGTAATTTGTTTTTACGTTTATTAAAAAATATAAAAATTAAAATAATAAGCGTACAAACGATCAGCAATACACCGATCATGTACACTAACAAATATCTTTCAGCAGCTGTGCTGACTAATGGGTCTCCGGTTTGCACCATAATAAAGCAAAGCTAAAGGTTAAATACATAAACATATTGGCAAACAGGAAAATTTGCCATTTTAAGATTATAAAATTCCAATCGGCAGTGGTAAAATAGACATTATAAAATATTAAAGGTGTTGTAATAAGCCACCAAACAAAAATAGTAGTACTGATATAAAAATAAATAGATTTATAGAAACTCAAAATTTTATCAGATTGCAATAATTCATAAAAATACAGACAAACACAAGTTAACACAACTAATCCTCCTGCAATAAGCAGTGAAGGAAACATACCATGAAAATATTTATTGAAATTTGTTGAAATTATAAAAACAGCTAAAACTAAAAATCCGATACACAGCCATTTTATAAGTTTTTTAAACTTATAATTTAAAATTAATCTATAATAGAAAAAGCAAAAGAATAGTACAGAACCAATATTCCAAAATAAAGTTACCCACCAATGATTTTTTTCAAAAACCGTATTTTTCAGAAATTGCAATGGTCCTTCAATTATATAATGTGTATAAGTACCTAAAAGCTCACAAAAAAATACATATACTAAAAAAAAAAGAAAAAATTTAGCCGTTGACTGCCCATATTTTTTATAACAAAATAAAGCAATTACAGCGGCTAAACCTTCAACAGAAAGAAACAAAAGAGTATAATTACTTCTTAAAAACTCTTCCATAACATAATTTATTGTGGATAATTGGCACTCGGGGGATTTCCATCACCTCCCATATTCAATCCATCACCTCCAGGAATGTCACCTCCTCCTACACGCTTAAAGTTAAACGGCATACTGGATCCTTCAGATAAGGCTTCAGTTCCTGTTGGAACAAAGAACATAGTTGTGTAGCCAACGCCTTCTTTAGGTGAATCTGGATGTGCACCTAAATATAAACGCACACCATCCATTTGGTAACCTAGTTCATGTGATTGGTTTTCTGCATATTTTAAGTAATTCCGTACATCTTCCAAAGACCACCAAGCTGATCGGTTGTCTGGACGCATAACAATGGAATCACTAATTAACTGATGTCTAGAGTTAAAAGCTTCATCTAATATCATGGCTTCTTTATGGGTAATAATACCAGGTGGCGCAACAATTTCTTCTACAATATCGTCATGACCAGCACAATTAGGACAAAAATAATAGGTAGCTAAAGCACCAATAATGGCACCAATAATTAATAAGGATACATTTTTCATATTTTGGTTGGTTTGATTACTAGACTCTAAAAATATAAAAAAGTTTGAAACGGCCTTTGTTTTTCTATGAATAAAATGATTTTAATCTCATTTTTCAACTATCCTATTTTATGGTAATTAGCCTACAAATTGTCAGAAAATTTGCACCTAACCTAACCAACCTTCTCGATCTAAACTGCGGTATTGAATAGCTTCACTTATGTGCGCTCCATTTATAGATGAACTGCCTTCTAAATCGGCAATGGTTCTGGATACTTTTAAAATCCGATCATAAGCGCGAGCGGATAAATTTAAACGTTCCATAGCTGTTTTTAGTAGTTCTTTAGAAGCATCATCTAGTTTGCAATGCTTTCGGATTTGCTTCACAGTCATTTGGGCATTATAATGTACACTGTCTGAATCTGAAAAACGTTCTGTTTGTCTGACTCTAGCTGCTGAAACGCGTTTTCGAATATCAACAGAAGATTCGCCTTTTCGTTCATTCGATAGTTTTTCAAAAGGAACTGGTGTCACTTCTATATGAATATCAATTCTATCCAATAAAGGTCCTGAAACCTTACTTAAATACCGCTGCATTTCAGCAGGAGATGAAGTTACAGGCGCATTTGGATCGTTAAAATAACCGCTCGGACTCGGATTCATACTCGCCACCAACATAAACGAACATGGATACGTTACCGTAAACTTGGCTCTGGAAATAGTTACTTCCCGATCTTCCAAAGGTTGCCGCATAACTTCTAAAACTTCGCGTTTAAATTCGGGCAATTCGTCTAAAAATAATACACCGTTGTGCGACATGGAAATTTCACCAGGTTGAGGATAGCTTCCGCCACCCACGAGTGCGACATTTGAAATCGTATGATGTGGACTTCTAAATGGACGCTGTGCCATAATTCCTGTGTTTTCTTTCACACGACCCACTACGGAATGAATTTTGGTGGTTTCTAAAGCTTCATGTAAGGTCATAGGTGGTAAAATACTTGGTAAACGCTTCGCTAACATGGTTTTTCCTGCACCAGGAGGACCAATTAGAATAATATTATGACCACCAGCTGCTGCAATTTCCATACAACGTTTAATGCCTTCCTGACCTTTTACATCCGCAAAATCGAATTCTGGAAAATTGATACTTTTATTAAATTCGTCTTGAACATTGATTTGAACTTGCGCTAATGCTTCACCTTTGTCAAAATAGTCTATGACTTCTGAAATGGTGTCAACTCCGTAAACATTCAGTCCAGAAACAATAGCTGCTTCTTTGGCGTTTTGCTTAGGAAGAATAAATCCTTTAAAACCTTCTTCATGTGCTTTAATAGCAATTGGTAAGGCGCCTTTTATGGGTTGCAAGGTGCCATCTAAAGACAATTCGCCCATAATAATGTAATCCTCTAAGTCATCTGCTTTTATTTGATTGGTGGCTGCCAAGATGCCCATGGCAAGGGTTAAATCATAAGCGCTTCCCTCCTTTCTTAAATCGGCTGGCGACATATTAATTATAATTTTTTTACCCGGAATTTTAAAACCGTTATTTTGAAGTGCAGCAGCAATGCGGAAATTGCTTTCCTTGATGGCGTTATCTGGTAAACCTACCAAATGATACCCAACACCTTTGTCTACATTCACTTCGACGGTTATGGTGGTTGCTTCCACGCCAAAAACGGCACTTCCAAATACTTTTTTGAGCATAATTAATTGATTTCCTTAAATGTAAGGAAAATGCACGAAGAAAAACAGCAAAAATTATTTGCTTTTATGAAGACCAAAAATTCATTAAACCATCTAGAAATTTAAATGATTGGATTTAATTATCTTTGAGTATCCAAAAACACACCAAAAATGAGCAAAGCACCTTTTATAAATAGTCTTAACCTTCCAGTCGTTGCAGCACCTATGTTTTTAATTTCTGGACCACAATTAGTTATTGAATGTTGCAAGAATGGTATAGTTGGGACGTTTCCAGCTTTAAACCAACGCACAAGCGACGGTTTTGAGGCATGGCTAATTGAAATAAAAACAGCCCTTGCTAATTTTGAAAAAGAAACCGGTAAAAAAGCAGCGCCATTTGGTGTAAATTTAATTGTTCATAATACGAATCCACGTGTTCAAGCAGATTTAGAATTATGTGTCAAACACAAAGTACCGTTAATTATTACATCGTTAGGTGCCGTTTCTGAATTGGTGGATGCGGTTCATAGTTATGGTGGATTGGTTTTCCATGATGTCATAAAAAAACGTCATGCCGAAAAAGCTGCTGAAGCAGGTGTAGATGGACTCATTTTGGTTTCCGCAGGAGCTGGTGGTCACGCAGGTACCATCAATCCGATGCCATTAGTAACTGAAATTAAACGCTTTTTTAAGAAAACCATTTTATTAGCGGGAACAATTAGTACAGGACGTGATATTGCTTCGGCATTACAAATGGGAGCTGATTTGGCTTATATGGGAACCCGATTTATTAATACACAAGAAAGTAAAGCACCAAAAGAATATCGCGATATGATTATGGAAGCTGGTGCTGATGATATTG
>CBFHJN010000183.1:0-6078 GCA_965655805.1 Flavobacteriaceae bacterium | reverse complement strand
GCAAGAGTGAGTAATGCTACTTTAAAAAATTTAGACACGGAGAATTTATTGAGCAATGCGTTGAGTTATATTCATAGAGGATTGAATTACAACATAAAACTTACAGGGTATTACAACTTACAAAACAATGTGACGGAAACAGGTTTTTATTTTGCTGAAGGTTTTGGAACGGATGCAGATGATGATCCAGATACAGGAGATTTATTAGATGAAAATAGTTTGTTTGTTCAGGAAGTTTTAAATGATATCAAAAAGAAATATATAGGACTAGAATTAGGATCTTCTTATGATGTGACTTCTACCATCAAATTAACAGGAGTTGTGGGTTTGGGGAATTATACTTACAACAACAATCCTAATTTGTTATTATATACCGAAGACGATGCCAGTGCACAAAATTTAGGTTTTGTAAATGGAGCTAAAAATTTGGGAGCTGTAAATATTCAAAATAAAAAATTATCGGTTGGGCCACAACAAGCGTTTTCTTTAATGTTGGCTTATAACGATCCTAGTTATTGGCGAATCAGAGTGAGTGTTAATCATTTTAGAAATAATTATGTAGATGTGGCTCCCATTCGTTATACCTCCAATTTCACCCATGAAATCAACGGAAATCCTATTGCCAATTTAGATGATGATTTGGTTAAATTATTTAGAAAACAAGAGCAGTTAAAGAATTTTACGTTGGTCAATTTGTCTGGAGGTAAATCTTGGAGATTGAATACAGGGTATTTGAGTATTTATTGGAATGTGCAAAATATTTTAGATATAGATTATAAAACAGGTGGTTTTGCTAGTGGTAGAGCAGCCAATTATACCGAACAGTTAAATGAATACAACCGAGAATTACCATTATTTGGAAATCGATATTTTGTGGGGAACGGAAGAACTTTCTTCACAGGATTGTATTATTCATTCTAAAAAAAACATCATGAAAAAATATATGATTGGTTTAATTTGATGTGTAGGATTTTTAAAGGTCAAAATATTAAGATTAATAGCATTGGTATTATAAAAGTATTATTTAATTGTAGTTGAGTCTATTAAAATCGTTATGTTAAACATTAAACTCGGTAATCGGCTTATTCGATGCTCTTTATCGGTAAAAAACTACCAATAATTATTTGTTAAAACCACCAGCAGTTCGTCTTAGTAATTGTACTTTTGCATCTAAATTTTTAGATTATTTAGTATGCTACAATTATTCAGAATTATTGCCTTTTTAGAAGGTATTTCATATATTTTATTATTGTTTATAGCTACGCCAATTAAGTATCTTTCGGATGACCCACAATATGTAAAGTTATTGGGAATGCCGCATGGTATTCTATTTATTGCGTACATTATTTTAGCTATTATAATTAGTAAAAAAATGGAGTGGTCTAACAGTATTTTAGCAAAAGTATTATTGGCCTCCATTATTCCGTTTGGAACGTTTTATGTTGAATATAAATATCTTAAGAAAGCTCAATCCTAATGCAAGAATTACAGTGTTTTATTAATGATTATCTCATATCAGTTGGTGCGTCTGAATCTGTAGCTCAATTGCTCAACATGTTGGGGTTGCTTTTAGGATTGCTTATTATTATTTATGCTGCTGATAGAATTACACGTAGTTTATTGTTAAATGTATTTAGTAAACTGGCTACCAAGTCGAAAACCAATTTTGATGATTTACTAATAGACCATAAAGCACCCAGAAACATAGCGCACATTGTGCCTTTAATTTTTACCTTAAAACTATTCCCTTTTGTTTTTTATGAGTATCCGAGTTTTGAGTCTAACATCATTGTGCTTATAAAAGTTTATGGCATATTGTTAACTGTTTGGATCATTCGAAGCATTTTAAAAACATTTGAATCTTATTTTAAAACTTTACCTAGATTACGTGACAAACCTATTGATAGCTACATTCAAGTGGCTATGCTTTTTATTTGGGTCATTGGATTAGCATCCATTTTAGCCGTTGTAATTGATTTGTCCTTTATTAAATTTTTTACCACATTAGGAGCAGCTTCAGCCGTACTTTTGTTAATTTTCAAGGATACAATTCTTGGTTTTGTGGCCAGTATTCAAGTAGCCATAAATGACTCGGTTAGGATTGGCGATTGGATTACCATGGAAAAATATGGCGCTGATGGTGATGTTGTTGAAATTAACCTATCAACCGTTCAAGTTCAAAACTTCGATTTAACCATTACCCACATTCCGACGTTTGCGTTAATTACCGATTCCTTTAAAAATTGGCGAGGCATGCAATCTTCTGGTGGTAGACGTATTAAGCGCTCTATACTTTTAAAATCGAAAAGTATTCAATATTTAACAGATGAGAAGATTGAAGAGCTTAAAAAAATTCAATTGATTTCTGATTATTTGAATCAAAGACAAAGTGATATTACCAATTTCAATACATCTAACAATATTGATAAATCGACTTTAATTAACGGACGAAATTTAACTAATTTAGGTGTGTTTCGTAAATACATGCAGAGTTATATTGAAAACCATTCAGGCATCAATAAAGACATGATGATTATGGTACGTCAATTAGCACCTACACCTCAAGGACTTCCTTTAGAGATTTATGCATTTAGTAGTGATAAGCGTTGGGCTAATTACGAATATATCATGTCTGACATCTTTGATCATGCCTTGGCTGCTGTACCATTTTTCGATTTAGAAATTTTTGAATTATCAACAGTCGTAGGTATTTCAAATCACTAAATTGTGTTAAATAAATCAAAAAATCGACATGTAAACGTCTATAATGATCATTTGGTCGTAATTATATTAAACTAAAAACTTAACTTAATTATGATTAAAAAAATTTCAATTCTCGTATTTACAAGTATCGTCGTGATGTCATGTGTTTCTAAAAAGAAATATGTTGCACTTCAGCAAGAAAACGGAGAAATTACAAGTGAACTTCAAAAAACCCGTGTTGAAAAGGAAGATTTAGAAAATAAATTTGCAGAAATTCAAGCGCGAATAGATACCTATAATTCCAAATTAAATCAGTTAACAGAAGATAATGACGCCAAATTTGTTGCCGTTGGAGATGATATGATTATTTCTAATGATACGCGCCAGCAAATGAATGAAACGCTTAAAAAAGTAGATCCTGCAGCTTTGGCTAATGCAGAAAACTTAAAGGACTCTATGAATTTAGCAGTTGGTTACAATTTGCGAAAATCCATGGATACAAGCAGTCTAAATGAAGATGATGATATTGCTATCAACATTGACGAAACGGTTGTAATGATATCCATTTCCGATAAATTATTATTCAACACAGCCAGTTATAGAGTTAGTAGCAAAGCAAACAATATTTTGCAGAAACTAGCAGATGTTATCAATTCCGAACCGAGCATTGAAGTCATGGTAGAAGGTCATACAGATTCTAGAAGTATTAACACAGGTGCTGTTAAAGATAACTGGGATTTAAGTGTGTTACGTGCTACTTCAGTTGTTAGAAAATTACAAGATGATTTTGATGTTGCTCCTGAAAAATTAATAGCTTCCGGTAGAAGTTTCTATTTACCAGTTGCGGATAATGAATCGGCCGACAGTCGTTCAAAGAACAGACGCACACGCATTATAATTTTACCAAATATCAATAAGTTTTTTGCTTTAATGGCATCAAACGAATAAGACATTCCCTTATATTATTTTATTAGTCCATATAAAAGGCTGCTTATTTTAGCAGTCTTTTTTATTTTGTTTCTTTGTGATGATGCTTTTAGAAAAAGAAAATATAGAACTACAATATCAAGGCTATAAACTAACGTCTAATTTATGGTTGAATGATGCTGTTCTTGGTTTAAGGCAATTCAGATTAGAAGTGGATTTAAAGGAAACTTTTAAAAGAGAATTACCTAAAAATTTACGTTTAGGGAAACGCGTGGAGCAATTTGTTTTGAACCAATTAGAACAACATAAGAATACTTCTATTTTAGCTGAAAATGTTCAGATTCAAGAACAGAAACAGACTATTGGTGAATTGGATGCCATTATTTCGTATCATGGCAAACCAATTCATTTGGAAATTGTTTATAAATTTTATGTGTATGATGAATCTGTTGGTACTTCAGAATTAGATCATTTTATTGGTCCTAATAGAAAAGATAGTTTGGTTGAAAAACTAACAAAACTAAAACAAAAACAGCTCCCACTACTCTATAAATCGCAAACGTCAGAATTATTGAATAGCCTAAATTTGAAGGTGAATGAAATAGTACAAAACGTCAGTTTTAAAGCGCAGCTTTTTTTGCCTTATAACAAACAAATCAACTTAAAAACGGTTAATCCAGACTGTGTTGTTGGTTATTTTTTAAAATTGAAAGATGTGTTAACGTTTGAAGAATCAAAGTTCTATTTCCCTAGTAAGCCAAATTGGTTAGTGCAACCCAATAATGCCGTAAACTGGCGCACTTATCAAGACGTTGAACCCGTAATTAAGCAAATTCAAACGGAAAAACAATCAGCCTGCTGTTGGATTAAGCAGGCTGATACTCGTATTAAAAAATATTTTATTGTTTGGTGGTAATTAATTAGTCTTCAGGCGGCTTACCGTGTATTTCTAAATACACATCATCAAAATTACTACGTAAATACGCACGCAATTTTTTACGGTAATCGTCTTTTAACCAATCCACAAAATTAAAGGTGCTTTTGCTGATGCATTTCGTGTATCGATGAATTCGGTAATCTATATCGTCACCCAACTGCTTGGCTAAATCTAAAGCATCCCATAAATCTTCACTGTTTTCAACACAAATTTTTCCATGATGTTCTATGGAGCGTTCTAAAACAACTTTAGAAGATTCACCAGCTCTAACAGCTGCTATATATGTTTTTTTGATATCAAAATACACTTCTTCAGAATTAGAAAATGAAGCACGTAAATCGTCTGGCATTTCGTATCGGAAATTTTCTTCAATTTCGTCATCAGCCAAAATTCCATCTAAATAAAAGTTAGGTGATCTAAAAATGCGATGCCAATCCAAATCGGCTCCCCAAGGACCAAAACGATGTAGGTTATTTCCTAAATCAATAACCGTAAAGGTGCTTTTGTTTTTTAAAATACGTGAGCCTCTACCAATCATTTGATAATATAATGTCAATGATTTGGTGGCACGATTTAGTATAATAGAATCTACTGTCGGCTCATCAAAACCTGTGGTTAAAATACTTACAGATGTTAAAATAGCATCAGGCGTTTCCTTAAACCATTTTAATATTTTTTTGCGTTCTTTTTTGGTATTTGTATTATCTAAATGTGCAACAGGATAACCTGCCATTCTAAAGGTATCATAAACATGTAAGGATGTGTTGATACCATTGTTAAATATCAAGGTTTTTTTACCTTTTGATCGTTCTTCATACGCTTGAATTAACTTGGAAAGCATGTCATTATTGGTGTATAAATCTTCAGAAGATTTTACCGTGTAATCACCATTGGCACCTACAACTAATGAGGTTAATCCAACATTATAAGAATAGACTTCAGCTTTTGCTAAAAATTCATTATTAATTAAGGATTCAATACTTTCGCCCACAATTAACTCATCATAATTATCCTTCATAGGTAATTTGATGTTGGAACTTAAAGGCGTGGCCGTAACACCTAAAATAAAAGACTTTTCAAAAAATTTAAATAGTTTGGTGAATGAATTATAATGCGCCTCATCAATAATAACTAAACCAATGTCTGATATATCTAGTTTGTCTTCATTCAAACGGTTATTTAAGGTTTCAACCATAGCAACAAAGCAGCTATATTGTGCCTGATCGTCTAGATTGGCCTTACTATTAACCACTTTGTTTTCCACACCAAACTCGGTAAGCATCCCAGAGGTTTGTCGGCATAACTCAATTCGGTGCGTCATAACCAACACCTTTTTTTTGTGGTGTTTTAAATATTGTCTTACAATTTCCGAGAAAATAACGGTTTTACCACCACCTGTTGGTAGCTGGTATAGCAAGTGATAATCTTCAGGTGCTTCTTCAAAACTTTTAAAAATTTTGTTGATGGCGCCTTTTTGATAGCTATATAGGTCTTTGCCTTCTTTTCTGTCT
>CBFHJN010000182.1:0-6108 GCA_965655805.1 Flavobacteriaceae bacterium | reverse complement strand
TTCGCGATATGTGGAATCCACCGTGTAATGGCGATCCTGGAAAAGTAACTGATGGACAATATAGATGTGGAACAGGAGATTCAGGAGGTGTGCATTCTAACTCCGGAATTCCAAATCATGCCTATGCGTTATTAGTTGATGGCGGTACTTATAATGGACAAACCATTAATGGTATTGGATTAACCAAAGCTGCTCATATTTTTTGGAGAGCTCAAAGCACATATTTAACTTCAACCAGTGATTTTTTTACGTTGGCAGATGCGCTTGAAGCGTCATGTACTGATTTATTAGGAATTAATTTAGAAGGTTTATCAACCGAAGCAGTCGCTACAGGACCTTCCAATGAAATATTAACGACGTCAGATTTTGATGAATTGGTAAAAGTTATTCTTGCAGTTGAATTGCGAATAATTCCTGAATCATGCGGTTTCGATACGATTTTAGCGGCAACAAATGATCCATGTGAGGCTTCTACAAATAACCCAATATTTTTTGAAGATTGGGAGTCTGGTTTAGGAAATTGGAATGTAGAACAACTGCCAGTAAATTCAAATTCTTGGGAATCTAGGGATTGGGTGGTTTCATCTAATTTACCGCAAGGCCGAACAGGTCAAGCTGCTTTTGGTATAGATCCTGTGAATGGTAACTGCGGAAACTCTATGCAGAACGGGATTATTCGTTTAGAGAGTCCCGAAATTATGATACCTTTTGATTATGATACTGGGAATTTTGAAATGACCTTTATGCATTACATCGCCACCGAAGCCGGTTGGGATGGCGGAAACCTGAAATACCGCTTAAATAGTTCTGGGATTTGGTATTTATTGCCAACTAATGCGTTTACTGCCAATCCATATAATGACCGTATTAATCCAGTACGGGATGGTAATGACAACCCTATGGCTGGACAAGATGGATTCACTGGAAGTGATGGTGGATCTAATGCGGGAAGTTGGGGACGAAGTATTGTTAATTTGTCCTCTATAAATGGTGTAGTAGCAGGAAGTACTATTCAATTCCGATTTGAAATGGGAACTGATGGCTGTAACGGTCGCGTTGGTTGGTATGTTGATGATATTGCCATTTATAATTGTAATTACGAATTATCTGTTGACGATTTTTCGGCCTTAGAGAAGGGAATAAAAGTTTATCCAAACCCGTCTAATGGTCAATTTGCCATGAAGAATTTAGGGAATTTAAATTTAGAGAAAGCGGATGTTATGGATATTAATGGTCGGATAGTAAAATCTATTAAAATAACCAATGTACAAGGTACAACAGCTATTGATATCTCGAATGTGGCTTCTGGTTTATACTTTTTGAAAGTTTATACGCAAAATGCCAATACCGTTATTAAGTTGATTAAAGAGTAAATTTAGTATGATATTTTAAATCAAAAATCCCGCAAGTTGCGGGATTTTTTTGTTTTTAAAATTTATGTGATTTTATGAGTATTTTATATAAACAACTAACAACTAACAACTAGCAACTAACGCAAAACCAATTCCTTAATGATTTGTTTGCCCAAATTTTCGTTTAGCATACTAATTATTTTCTCTCTCCCATAACTTAATTCTTCGCGTAAAACGCTAGAGCTTAATTGCACATAAAGCGTTTCACCTTTTAGCTGAATAGCCGTTGTGTAGTTATTAACACCATTTCCCATCATGCTTTTCCACGCATCTTGAACATTTACCACATTAAGTCCTTGTTCTAATCGGTTAGTTTCAATAAACTCTTTTAGCGCATCTGCAATGGTTAAATTTTCATTATTTCGTTTGGCCATCAATCTATATTTATTGGTTCGTAGCGTTTGTATAAAAATATGGCATCGTTTTTATTCACGACTTGCAATTGATTTTTTGTTATGGATAGAATGGTTTCTTTCCAAGCATCAAAGAGCGTCTCATAATATACGTTCACGCTATCGTTTTCAATTTTAATGGTGAAAGTTTCTTCATCATTAGATGTTTCAAACGTTCCCATAAAATTAGGTTTCATTTTTTTTCGAATACCTTGAAGGGAATCATTTAAACTAATAAAATCAATTGTATCATTATAGTTATATTCCTTCACGCTACCATCTTTTAACGTCACTTTTTCAATTTCCCAATAGCCTTCCAAATGGTTTAAAGATTCCGAAGGTTTTTTTGAGCAACCAGAAATAATAAGAAGAACGAAAAGGAGTGAGGTGAATTTTAGTTTTTTCTGAATCATATTGAAAAAAATCTATAGTTTAAATATTTCGTAAGATTGGTGCACTTGCTTTACAACCGCTTCAGTTCTGTCAGCATGTGTGTCGCTAATAAACAGTTGACCAAAATTTTCATCGTCCACCAATTTAATTATTTGCGCTACACGCTGTTCATCTAATTTATCAAAAATATCATCCAAAAGCAAAATAGGGTTTACCTGACTTTTAGATTTAATAAAGTCGAATTGTGCCAATTTTAAAGCAATTAAAAATGATTTTTGCTGACCTTGACTGCCAAATTTTTTAATCGGATGTTCGGCAATATTAAAAACCAAATCATCTTTATGAATACCAACACTGGTATATTGAATAGCTTTATCTTTATTAATAACCGATTTTAAAAGCGTTTCTAAACGGTTATTTGTTAAATCGCTTTCATAAACCAATTCAACAGATTCGTTACCATTACTAATAACATGGTAACGTGCTTTAAAAATAGGAATGAATGATTCTAGAAAAGCCTGGCGTTTTTCATGAATTTCATGACCATATTGGTCCAATTGCGCGTTGTAAACCTCTAGTGTGTCCTTATTAAAAGTATGGTTTAGTGCAAAATATTTTAAAAGTGAGTTGCGTTGCGCTAAAATTTTATTGTATTTCAATAAAGCATTCAAATAGCTTTTATCGCTTTGCGAAATGACACCATCCATAAATTTTCGTCTGGTAGCGCTACCTTCAATAATTAAATCCCGATCGGCTGGCGAAATAATAACCAAAGGCAAAAACCCAATATGATCAGAGTACTTTTCATAAATTTTGCCGTTACGTTTTATAATTTTTTTCTGACCACGTTTTAAGCTCACCACAATTTTTTCGGGTGCTTTGGCTTTTTCATATTCGCCATTCACCACAAAAAACGCTTCGTCATGCTTGATGTTTTGAGATGCTATGGGATTAAAATAACTTTTCCCAAAAGACAGATGATAAATAGCATCTAAAACATTGGTTTTTCCCACACCATTATTGCCAACAAAACAGTTTATTTTCTCATTGAAAACAAAGCTGCGTTCATCAAAATTTTTATAATTAAGTACCGATAAGGATTTCAAAATCATATAAAAAGAAACTTAAAAAGGTCTTTAGATTAAAGGATGTGCAAATTATTGAAAAATAACAAATAAATAGGCTTCCAATCTAAAGAAAAATTATATTTTTGCACCGCATTAATTTAGAATATATGGCAACTTACAAGAAGAGAGGATATAAACCAGAAACCAAAGAAGAAAAACAGCATGATGTTGAAGAAAACTCAACAACAGCTGAAGTTTTTAATACACTTGATGAACGTGCGTCTAAAACAGAAGATTGGGTAATTGGCAATCAGAAATACATTTTTATCATTATTGGTATTGTTGCAGCCGTAGTTTTAGGGTATTTGGGTTACAATGAGTTTATAGCGAAACCAAAGCAAACGGAAGCTATGAATGATATGTACCAAGCACAGAAATACTACGATCAAGCTGTAAACGCAACTGCTCAAAAAGATTCGTTGTTTGGTTTAGCACTAAATGGTGGAGAAGGAAAATTTGGGATGTTGGATATTATCTCGGAATATAGCGGAACCCAATCTGCTAATATGGCCAATTATTATGCTGGTATGGCATATTTAAATATGAAAGATTACAAAAATGCGGTATCATATTTAGGTGAATTTTCAAGTGAAGATGAAATTTTAGCTCCTATGGCAAAAGGTTCTATTGGTGATGCTTTTGTACAGTTAAACCAGCAGGAAGATGCATTAGGCTATTACGAAGAAGCTGCTAAAATGCGCGCCAATGAGTTTACAACACCTATGTTTTTATACAAAGCTGGTGTTACGGCTTTAGATTTAGGTAAAACGGATGTGGCACTTAAGCATTTTAAAAACATTAAAGAAAACTACCCAACCTCTACTGAAGGTACTAATATTGATATCTTTATAGGAAAAGCAGAGGCCTTGGCAAGCAATTAATACATGGCTACAGAAAATAATAATTTATCAGAGTATGATAAAGCTACAATCCCAAACGCGAAAGATTTTCGGTTTGGGATTGTTGTTTCAGAATGGAATGATACCATAACCGAAGGTTTGTATCAAGGCGCTTTAGAAACCTTATTAGAGCATAACGTTTCTGAAGAAAATATTATACGTTGGAATGTTCCTGGAAGTTACGAGTTGATTTTTGGCTGTAAAAAAATGCAACAGCAACCCGTTGATGCGGTTATTGCTATTGGAAGCGTGATTCAAGGCGAAACCAAACATTTCGATTTTGTATGCGAAGGTGTGGCTCAAGGTATCAAAGATTTGAACGTACTTCACGATGTGCCAGTTATTTTTTGTGTGTTAACCGATAATAACATTCAGCAATCCATTGATCGTTCAGGCGGAAAACACGGTAATAAAGGAACAGAAGCTGCAATTGCTGCTATTAAAATGGCGGAATTGAATAAGTAATTACCTAATTCCTTAAACTTCACATTACAAATCTTAATAGACTTGAAATCACTTCATGAGCTATTAAGCATGGTTTTGTTAACAATTTTTGGCAATCTCCATGTCCTTTTTCCTTGTAAATTCAGTACTTTTGAGTTTAGCACAACTAATCAAATAGTACATTGGCCAAAAAGAATAAACGCTTTAGTTATAAACCAAGATTCCAAGAGGATGACCCTAAAATTAAGTCTGATAATATTCAGACAAAATGGCAAGGTTTAAAAGGTAATAGAAAGCGTAAAGGTAGTTTTCTAACTTCACCAATATTTTTGGTCTCGTTTTTGATTACTATCTTAATAGTGATTTACGTTCTAGGTCGCTACGAATAATACAGAATTATGGGAGTTTTTAGTAAGCGCAAAAATAAGAAATACGATTATACGCCTCGTTATTATAAAGGTGAAAGCAATCCGTATGAAATAAAACATAAGTTTGATGATTTTCGGTCTACCGTAGGTAGTTCAGGTGGCTTAAAATCCAAAATTAATACCGCTTGGGATGATTATAAAAATAATGTGGATGAACATGCCAACAGACGTGTACTTATTATAATTGCTGTGTTGGTGTTTTTGTTTTTGTTAATTATTGGTTTCGATTTATCTATATTCTTTCCTAAAAACTAATGGCAGATATTATTCAACTATTACCCGATCATGTTGCCAATCAAATTGCTGCAGGTGAAGTGGTTCAAAGGCCTGCTTCTGTAGTGAAAGAACTACTAGAAAATGCCATTGATGCACAAGCTTCAGAAATCAAACTCTTAATAAAAGACGCTGGTAAAACATTGGTGCAGGTTATTGATAACGGTTCTGGTATGAGTGTTACTGATGCACGTTTTAGTTTTGAGCGTCATGCGACATCCAAAATTAAATCGGCTGACGATTTATTTAAACTCAACACCAAAGGGTTTCGTGGTGAAGCCTTGGCTAGTATTGCAGCTATTGCCCATGTAGAACTCAAAACCAAACAGCAAACAGATGATGTGGGTACCCAAATTATTATTGAAGGTAGCGAAGTTAAAGAACAAGAGGTCGTAGTTACGCCAACTGGAACATCCATTGCAGTTAAAAATCTGTTTTTCAATATTCCTGCACGTCGTAATTTTTTAAAGTCGAATACCGTTGAATTACGCCATATTATTGATGAATTTCATCGGGTAGCATTAGCACATCCATCCATTCAATTTTCCATGTATCATAATGGGAGTGAGTCATTCAATCTGCCCAGCAGTAATTTCAGACAACGTATCGTAAATATATTTGGAACTAAAACCAATGAGAAACTGGTTCCTGTAAATGAAACCACCGAAGTGTTAACCGTTTCAGGATTTGTTGGGAAACCAGAATACGCCAAGAAAACACGTGGCGAACAATTCTTTTTT
>CBFHJN010000181.1:0-6113 GCA_965655805.1 Flavobacteriaceae bacterium | reverse complement strand
TTATTTCTTTCAATACGTAATATTTACAGCAATTTATCTAGGTCAATTTTCTAAGGTATAGAGATTGAAATTATTTTACGAATGTTAGCTATTCCAACTATTTTCATCAGATATATCCTAATTTAATCAAGCTTTGTAGGCAACATTTTATTCTTTAACCTTTTGAGGCTAAAATAAAAATTCATAACGAAAGGATGTGAAAACTCAATTTTATTTAATCGGTTTTCATTAAAATTTTTAACCAGTTTTTTTAATCGCCATAATTTATCAATTCTACCCCTCAATTTTGATATCTCTCCATAAATGGCATTATTAAATATGATTTCAGTTATATAGGATAACGAAGGTGGGTTTAACTTCCTCCATTGAGACTTTAATAATAAATTCTCAAGAATTTCCTCTTGGCATAGAGAAACTTCTTTCCAATTATTCGAAAGTGAATTTGGGTGACTACGACACCATAGAAAAAAACCTCTTACATATCCAAAATTTGGCTTCCTTAATCCAATTCGCAAATGAAATTCCCAATCTTGTGCTACTTTTAAATCTGAATTATAGCCACCTACTTCCGAAACTAAATTAGTTCGATAGAGGGGGTTCCCTGTGATAAAAATATTGGTGATACAAGCATTCAAATCCAATTTTTCAATCTTTTCAAAAGTGATTTTTTTAATGATTTTTGAGAAATCATCATTATACACAATTCGATCTGAAATGACTAAATCAACATTGGGATGATTAATTAGAAATTTGACTTGTTTTTCAATTTTATCGGGAGTAATCACATCATCCGAGTCTAGAAAACAAACAAATTCAGATTCAACCTTTTCAATTCCCTTATTTCTGGCCGATGAGGCATATTTTTGCTCTTCCGATTCCAATACATATTGAAATTTAGAACGTGAAGAAAATTCTGTAACTAGACTTAAAGAACTATCAGTAGAATTATTATCAACGCAAATAACTCGAATTAAATCATAACTCTGTTCCTCAACTGAAATTAGAGTTTCTACGATATACTTTTCAGCATTGAAATACGGGATGATTATATCTACCCATCCAGGGTTTAGTCTTTTCGCCAAACCAAAAAGTTACCTATCGCAAGAAATTCAATGTTTGAAGAAACAAATCCTCTTACTGCATCTTCGGGAGAATTAACAATTGGTTCCTCGTGCATATTGAAACTTGTATTTAGAACTACTGGGCAATTACTACGTTTGTAAAACTCGGTAATTATTCTATGATAACTTGAATTACTACCAGTGGTTACAACTTGTGGACGAGCTGTTCCATCAATATGAACCACCGCAGGAATGGACTTTTGCATATTCTCAAAAACTGAATAGGTAATTGTCATAAACTGTGCTGTAAAATGATCTTTATTCCAACCTATAAAATATTTATCAGCTTCCTCTTCAATGATACTTGGTGCAAAAGGCATAAACTCTGTTCTTTTCAGTTGCTGATTCAACCAATCATTAATGGTTTTATCGAAGGGAGATGCTAAAATGGACCTATTTCCTAAAGCACGAGGGCCAAACTCCATTCTGCCATTAAAACGTGCCACCACTTTACTATCTGCTAATAATTCACCAATCTTTTCTTCAATAGTATCCACATACTTCTCATATTTCAGCCCGCTCTTTTTTAATTCAGATTCAATGTCTTCATCTGTCCAATTTTTACCCAAATAAACGTTCGACAAAACATTCCTCTTATGAGAACCCGAATTTTTGTAATAGGACAAATAAGACGCCCCCATAGAAAGACCATCGTCTCCCATTGCAGGGCAAACATATATATTATCTACACCGTCTATATTTAATACACCCTGATTCAACTTTACATTAGTAAAGCCTCCTCCAGCCAAACAAATTTTATTGAAGGCTCTGCCTTGAGCTTTTAAATCATTGATGGTTGCTGAAATGAAATCCAATATACTGGATTCGAAAAGTTCTTGTGAAATACCAGCGAGATCTTCATGGGACTCACCATTATCCAACTTAGGTCCAAAGTAAGGTGATTTCGCAGAAAGGTCATTATGGTGGCTTGCAATTAGCTTTGAAACAAATCTTTTTTTCTTGTGGCTGTATTTAATTAGGTTTTCTAATCCAATATCTTTTGCCTTCTTTTTGCCAAATGCTGCTAATCCCGTTATTTTCCCTTCATGGCGCAGTCTTCGAAACCCCAAGTCATTCGTGATTCCGCTGTACATTGTTCCAGGAGACTGATAGTGAGGTATCCCTAAATGTTTTGTTAATTTTACCCCTTCACCAATATAAACTGATCCATCTTGCCCATCTCCACCGCCATCAACAGTAAAAACTAAAGCATTTTCAAAAGGACTGCTGTAAAATGCACTAGCAGCATGACAGTTATGATGATCGTAAAACTCAATCTTCTTATTTGTTGTTATGCCATCAAATTCGAATGAAACATTGTTAGGTGTTTTAATTTTGTTGTACAACCAAAACCAAGAAAAGTCTTTAATATCTTTCTTTAAAAAAACCCCGGTATCACCAAAGGTCTTTAGAGCACTCATTAAATATTTGTAACTGTTCTGGGTTGGATGTAATCCGGAAAATGCAAAATGATCAACATCTTCAATGGTTATACCACCGACTTTGAGCACTTCATTAATTGCGTTTGACGGATAATTTCTTTCGCCTTTTTGGCGCGTTAATCGCTCTTCAGAAATTGCACTGATTACTTTACCATTTACAAGTAAACACGCACTTGTATCATGAAAAAGAGAAGTTCTAAAAAAGTTACCATGTATACCTAAGACTACTTTATCCTTCATATTGTTTTGTTACTAAAGGAAACCACTTTCCTTTAATCTACTTTTTCAAAAAAATCCTATAAGAAATAACTATTTATAAATCCTGCTAATAAGCAACCCTTTTTATTGTTCTAAAACTATTTTTTTTATATACATAGTTTTAGAATTTTCATCCAAAATTTGAATAAAAAAGACTCCCAATTCATTATTCCTCAAATTAATTATCAATTCAGGTTGTTGATTTAACTCTTTTAAAAGAATTACTCTCCCATAAACATCAAAAACCCTCAATTTCCCCTCAATAGTATTTATATTTTTTAAATTCAATAAACCAGTTGTAGGATTAGGGAAAATAATAAAATGATCTTCCGCTCTAGTTAAGCTTTCTTCATGTCCCAAAGTGCAATCTTCTTTAATCGCAATGTAATTGGTTTTGTTTATAGAGTCAATTCCGTTTACAGATTCAACCTTCAATTTCACGTTCCAATTTCCTGAATTAGAGTAAACTACATTTTCAATTCGATTGGTTGAACTGCTAGGATTGCCTCCCTCAAAGCTCCATGTATACTTTTCATTTGCACTGTAATAAGGCGCGACAAATTGAATAACAGAATCTTTACATCCAACTGTATCAGAAGCAATAAAATCACTTGCCCTTGGCTCTTGTTCCAATTTAGATAAAATTCCATAATATGCTCGTGGCAATCTATGAGAAACCACAAGACTGTCTTCATTAAAATTACCAACAAATTGTGCTGAAATGAAAATTTGATTTAGCGAATCAATGTGTATCTGGTGCCCTTTATCACCTCCACTACCTCCATCCCATGTTCCTGGCCCACCAAATTTCCTAATGCTTCTTAATTCATGATTGTGGTCAAGGGAAAAAAGCAAACAATCGGCATCACCTTCACTTACCCAAGTGGTATCATCTAAAATTAAACTATCAGAAAAACTAGCCAAAGCCCACAAAATTCCATTGCCATCAACCTTAATATCATGGATATCCGAGTATTTTGTTGACATCAACTGAAAAATCATACTCTCGTTATTTTCTTCAGAATATTTTGAAACAAATGCATTTCGTTTTGAACCAGCATCTGGACTACTGCTAAAGCTGGAATAGGTAATTACGGTATCATTAAAAATGTTTGAACTCCCGCCAAAGCTTCCGCCAAAATACGTGTCTCCATTTTCCAATCGAACAGTTTTAGAAAATTTTTCAGGATAATTCCCACCTAGAAAATTCACCTCACCAAATGTTCCGTTTGCGTTCACTTTTCCGTATAGCATATCTCCCCATTGATTGTTTACAGCATTCAATTGAACACCTCCAAATTTATGATGCCTAGCCAAACTTCCTGCAAACAATAATGAACTATCGTTTTGAATGTATTCTAATGAAAGAAAAGAAGCGGTTGCATTTGCACTCACCATTTCATTCGACAGGCCCCATGAAACTTCTCCCGATGTATCAATTTTAAAAACGGCAACGCTTCCTCCAATTAAGCTATCAGAAGCCCAATAAAGTTTTCTATCTGCATAAGAGAGAGACATATATACATCATTATTACTTACAATAAAATCGCCCTCCCTGTCAAATCCTGGCCCACCAAAACCTCTTATCCATTTACAGTTTAAAGTGGTATCAAACTTGGCTACATAAATATCATCGCTCCCTTGACTTAAAATATTTTGTCCATGAATACCTAAAGAATCTTCAAATCGACCATAAACAAATAAATCGCTTCCATTGCTTCCTATTTCAAAGCCAGATTCACTATTAACAGTTCCTAAATGGGCGTAATTCTCAATATCCCCAGTCTCTTTTTCTACTTTAAGGATAACTAAATCTCGACTACCATAATGATTTGGATTTGAAATCATATTTGTATCATAACCATACTCGGATGCACCACGATGTCTGCCAACCACATAAATATACTCATCCAACTCTACAAAACCCCTCAAATAGTTATTACCACTTGCTTTCGATTGAATTATCCAATCAAATTTTTGACTAAATCCAGAGGGCATAAAAATCAATGATAAAAGTAAAAATGTGAAAAGCCTCTTCATTATTTTTTCTTTAAAGTTGAAGCAATTGCGTATTTTGCGAAAGTAATACTAAACAAGTTATATCTAAAACAAAGTTTAAGTGCAAATAATTGGTTCTCAGCATAACTATTGAATAATAACTTTATTAACTGATTATGCAAAACCTCAGCGAAAGCATCATAATCTAAATCATTGCTATCTTTAACCGCCGATGAAAGTCTTTTAATCCATTTGAAAAACGAATTATATTCTAAATCCTTCAAATTACAGGATGAAAGTGCATAATGATTTTCCAACTCCATAGAATTGGGCATAATGCCAAGAGTATTGTATATAATGTAATTACTTAATTCAAGAACACCTTTTTTCCTTCCTTTTTTATGCGAAACTGTCAGATTCGAATCATGGATACGATAATCATACAAACACTCCTGTATTACTTTGAATTTTCCGAATTTACTCAACCTATAAAAAAGATGATAATCCTCTAACGGATAATGATTTGCATAATCGTTGGTATAAACAATATCATTTTCAACTAAAGTTTTTGCTCGAAACGCAGAAGCTGGATGAGACAAAGGAGATCCAAATAGCATATTAACTTTTAAGTATTTATCATTTTGGGGGTATCTCCAAACTTCATTAGTTTTCCCAAATACATTCATCCAAGAGCTTACAGCTACTAATTTGGAATCAATATCGAACTCTCTAACGATTTTTCTAATTCTATCTTTTTGTGAAATATCATCAGAGTCCATACGAACTAGAATATCTCCTAATGCATTTTCAATGGCAACATTCAATGCATTTGCCATACCTTTATTTTCCTTAAGTTTTATCAATAAAATCCTTGAGTCTTTTATATTCTCAACTAAAGAAACACTGTTATCAGTAGAACAATCATCAACAATCACTATTTGTATATCGGTATATGTTTGTGTCAATAATGACTTTATTGCCGTCAATATATACTTCCCCCCATTGTAATTTGGAACTAAAACACTAACCCTCACCCTTACCTCAATTAAGCTGCCATTCCGGCTTTAAATAAAACATTCCGAATCGCTTCGACATAGGCCTTTGTACAATATCAGATGAGTCAAGTATTTCAAATGCCGGAACAGAATCGGATTTTAAATAATATTTCATCCAATCTAGAGTACCAATAAAAAATTTAATTTTATAACTTCCAGGGTAAAGCCTAACATCATTTAACTTGATTTCTACAGTACCGTTAACAACATCAGTTTTTAAAGCAACACCCGAATCTAAT
>CBFHJN010000180.1:0-6115 GCA_965655805.1 Flavobacteriaceae bacterium | reverse complement strand
AATACTTTTTGTAACGTTATTAAAGTTATGACCTACAATTTTATTCATTTCCTGATTTTCAAATGGTGTTTTAAGAGGGTTATTATACGTATCATATTCAAAAGTATAATCTATAATTTCTGTCCCAAAATCACGTTCGTCGTGTCTACTTTCAATATTGCCATTAATATCAAATGAAAAAACAGATATAGAAGATTCTTCATTATCTGCATTGAAAAATCGTCTATCTACTAATTGATTATCATCATTATAATTGTAAAGTGTTCGTAAAACATTGCCGTTTGCAGTATGTCTCATTGAGGAGGAAATCAATCCATTTGTATAGCTAAATTCCGTATATTCAGTATTATTATCAACTGCAATCGTAACCTTCCAGATTTGTCCATTAGAGTTATAAGAATATGTATTAGTAGCTAGAATATATTGTGAACCACTCCATCCCTCCTCCAATGCGTGATCAACTTTCCCATCAGTATTGAAGTAATACGAAGTACTAGTAAGCAAATCGTCATTTGGACGAGAAATTTCTATTTTAACTAAAGTTCCAATCGGAGCATTATTTTGAGATGAATTATCTGCAACCGAATCATCACTACTACAAGCTGTGATTAAAATACAAATAGCAATTACTATAAATTTTTTCATATTGTAAATTTCGAATTAATGATTTTGTTTCAATAAGAAAATTTAATAGGAATAAGCTGTTTGTCCCACTAAATTACCATTTTCATATTCTTTAGAAGTTAATGGCAAACTAGAGGAACTATAAGTGTACTCATGAGTATATACTGTTTGAGAACTACCGATGCTTTTCGTTCTATTCATAAAATTATTTGGGTTAATTTCTAGAACTTTGGCAATTTCTTGATTTGCATAAACATTGAAGTAAGGATTCTGATTATTATCATATTCATAAACATGAATATAATTGCTGTTTCCACTTACTTCTCTACTTAAAATATTATTTTGTTCATTATATAAATAAACATACTCGTAATTTAGATCTCCATCCTCACTATATATTTCTTGTTTGATTAACCTCTTCGAACTATCGTAAATATATGCAGTTGACGTCATATTAGGCATATTTATTGAAGAAACTATTAACCCATTAGAAAATGTGAATTCTGTATTAAAACCATTTGGCTTAATCACTTTCCATATTTGTCCATCGGTATTATATTCATATGTTTCTGAATTATTAGATGTACCTGAAGGGCTAATTGTTTGCGTATTTAAAGATACTATTCTACCCAAATTGTCATATTCATAATCTACAGAATAATTAACGTCTAAAGAAGGAAAATATGCATCAGATCTTGTTAAGTTTCCATTGGAATTATTATTTGAAGAACTAGAATCATCACTACTACAAGCTGCAAACAAAATACAAACAGCAATTACTAAATATTTTTTCATGTTATAAATTTGGAACAATATATATATATATATAGGTTTACAAGGGTTCTTGAAATAAATTTTGAGATCCCTTTTTTCAAAGGGATTTGGTTACATCCTATAAATCCATTCTGCAGGATTGACCGTTTTTGTTTCTTTAAACACACTAAAACTCAAAATGGTTTCGCCGTTGGCTGGATTAGTAAAAACTTCGCCTACGGCTTGTTTGGTGGTTACCTTATCGCCTTTCTTGACATATATTTTTGACAAATTAGAATAGGCTGTAATGTAATTACCATGCTGAATTAATAGAGTTGGATTTCCGTTTTTAGAAGAAATAATTCGTAATACTTCACCATTAAAAATAGCTCGTACTTGGGCATTTTTTTCGGTGGCAATCCGGACGCCTGTACTTTGAATCATGACGCTTGGAACCAATGGCGACGGTTGTTTTCCGTAACGCACCTTAACAACACCTTTTTCAACTGGCCATAATAATTTGCCTTTATTAGAAACAAAATCTTTCGCCAAGGCTGCTGCTTCGGGTGTTAATGCAAATCCACTGGATGCCGTTGTAGTTTTTCCTGCTTTTTTGTTGGATGCTGCAATGGCTTCACGAATAATTTTTTCAATCTCGCGATCAATCTGATCGGCTTCACGCTGTTTTTTCTGAATTTGAGCGGTATAATTACTTAAGTTCTTATTGATGGAAGCCATGAGCTCACGGTGTTGCACGAGTTCTTTTTCTAATTCACGTTGTGCCACGCGGTTTTCATCAATTAGCTTTTGTTTGTCGGATTTTTGCCTTAATAAATCGGTGTTAGTTTCCTGGAGTTCTGCTGTTTTGGTTTTAATAGATTCGCCTTGCTCTTTTTGATAATTGGCATACTGATTTAAATACTGAACACGCTTATAAGCTTGCTTGAAGTTGGTGGATGACAATAAAAACATCACACGGCTTTGCTCGCTTTTGCTTTTATATGAGGTTTCAATCATTTTAGCATAACTGGCTTTTAGCGTTTCCAGTTCATCTCGTAATTCGGTAATTTTATTTTGATTATCGTTTATTTCACGCGTCAATAAATTGGCTTGTTGATTGGTTACCTGAATGAGATTTTTACGCACATTCACACGGTAATTTACATCTTCAATCAAGGATATTTGCGATTTCTGTTTGGTTTTATCCTTAAACAGCAATTCGTTTATTTGTTTGATTTCGGTACGCAGAGCCTGCCTGCGTTCTTCTAGTTCTAGCTGTTTTTTACTTTGCGAAAAGCCTAAAACAGATAGCAACAGAAATCCAATGAGGAGAAAATATGTTTGGGTTGGTTTTATCATGATTACTTCAAATCAATTTTATCAAATCCTGAAGGAATTTTAAACGGAAAACGGACGTCTTCATCCAAACTAACCGATTTTATTTCAAGCTCAATAATCGTTTCATCTTCCGCTTCCAAAGCTATTATTTTTAATTGTTCTGGCAGACTTTGTTTATTAATAATTTGATAATTTAAATAATCAACTTGTAGAAATCGCGATTCTTTTACTTGCTGCAATTGTTGCGAATTCAATTTAAAATGTGCTGGGTTTACAATATAAAACAACTCGAAAAGTGCTAGTTGCTCTTTGGGTTGAAATAAATACGCATCCTCATAAACAGACATGTTATAGGTGTTTTTATCAATATTGAAAATAGCATTTCCTAATAGTAAATTTTGGACTTTATTATAATCTAGTTCGGTGCCCAACAAATCACTTAAATAGCTAAAATCGCCATCAAAATAGGTGTTATCTAGTTTATTATAGAATTGCACTTTGTCTGGTGTAATCATCACCCGAATTAAGTTTAAAGCCGAATTTATCCATATCGTCTGATCCATTTCCATGCGCAAATTAACAGTATGCGTTTGCGATTTTGTACCTTCCGTAAAGACTACTTTTACTTTGGCCTGCATGGTTTTAAATTGTGGTGTGCTTTTTTGGTATGCTTTTAAAACGTCTTTTTTAGATAGCGTTAAATTGGCTTCTCCTGAAGTTAAGGTGGCAGGTGATTTACAGCTCATAACTACCAAAAACAGGATAGAAATCAAACAAGAAAATTTAAAATATGTATTCATTAATGGGAGGACTCTAGTTGTTGGGCTTTTTCTAAAAACGTTTTAGCCTTAATTGTATTGTTCAATTGGGTGTGAGCAGTGCTTAATTGTTTGTAAAAATCAGCTTGCATTTTAGGATCATCAATAATATAATCTAAACCAATTTCAAGGGTTTCTACTGCTTCTTTGGGTTTTTTAAGCTCATTTAATGCCACGCCATTTAGCAAATAAAATATGGGTTGTGATGGGTACATATTTAATGCTGACGTGCTCATGGCTTGCGCTTTCTTGTAATCTTTTAAATCAATATGAAGAAGGAGAATATTTCGAGTAATTCCGAAATTATCACTATCTTTTTCCAAAGCCTGTTCATAATACGACAACGCTTTTTCTTTTTCGCCTTTTTTAAGATAGTATTGCGCCACTTCTACCGAAGACTTGCCATTTTTATCTTCGGTTACCAGTGTTGTAGCTTCAATTAAATCCGCTTCATATTCTGGGTGCTCCGAAACAAAATTTACAAAATCCGATAAGACCATCATTTTAGCTTCTGGTTTTATCTGTGGGCTTTGAATAACTATTTTCATGGATGCAATGGCTTGTTCTGCATCATTTTCCTCCACGTAAAACTTATATAATGCCAAATGAACGAGTTGCGAATTTGGCTTGATTTCTAATAATTTTTTAGCCGTTTCAAAGGCTTTTTCTTTATCGTTATTTTCACTATAGCGATAAATTAACGCTAGGTAATTGGTTTCTTCGTCTGGATTATCTTCCACGCGATCTTTCAAATTCTCTATTTGCTCTTTCTTTTTACCCGTAACTTCATAGATTTGGTTTCTAATCAGATCTCTAGTCATGGAAATACCCAATTCCGCATCCATTTCATCTAAAACCTCTAAGGCATTATTATAATTTTTTGTTTTTACGTATAAGGTTGCTAAATCTTCTTTATAATCTGGATGGTACTTTACCAATTGCTTGACCACCTTTATGGCTTTATCAAAATCATCTTGCTGCGCATATACTTCGTACAATTCGTCCAAATACCACTCGTTATCAGGTTCCATTTTCACGGCGTCTTTAAGGGCATCTTCAGCAGCACCAAAATTTTTGAGCTTGTTATAATTTTTACCTAATTCGTAATAGTATACGGATTTAGAATCGTCTAATTCTAGACACTTCAGTAGTGCTTTTACGGCACGATCGTAGTTTTCAATACCTTTTTGTTTTAAGGCTTCAAAGAAATATTCTTGTTGCAAATCTTCAACATCACCTAAATCGTCTTGGTTGATTTTATTATAATCTATTTGCGCATACGATATCTGCGGAAATACGAAAATTCCGAAGAGACATATGAGTATACAGATTTTTTTCTTCATTTGTAAGATTCTTGACGATGTGTAGTATGACAATTTCTGTTTATTCTAAAACCGAATAATCACCAATACTAATTTTGGTAAATTCACCATTATAAGTCACATGATTTCCTATCATGGCTTCGTCTAAATTAGCATTTTTTATAGAGGTATGGTTCTGTATTAAGCTATTTTTAACGGTTGAATTTTCTATTGTACAATTATTTCCAACAGAAACATTTGGGCCAATAGTGGTGTTTTTTAGTGTTACATTTTCGCCTATAAAACACGGTTGAATAATTGTGGAATTATCTGTTTTTAAATCGGATGCCATTAATGTTTCACCATCTTTTTGTAAAAATCCTAGCATGCGTGCATTGGTTTCAACGGTAACGGCTTTATTTCCACAATCCATCCATTCATCCACTTGACCGGTTTTAAAAACCTTACCATCTGCCATCATCCTTTTAATACCATCGTTAATTTGATATTCACCGCCATTTACAATGTTATTATCTAACACATATTGCAAGGCTTCTTTTAAAACGCTCACATCTTTAAAGTAGTATATACCAATCACGGCTAAATCGCTCACGAAGGTTTCTGGCTTTTCAACCAGTTCCACAATCTCTTGGTTATCATTCAATTTAACCACACCAAAGGCTTCCGGTTTGTCTACTTGTTTTACCCAAATAACAGAATCTGCTTCTTGATCTAATTCAAAATCAGCACGAATTAAGGTGTCTGCATAAGCAATGACAGTTGGACCTGATAAGGATTCTTTAGCGCACATAATAGCGTGTCCTGTGCCTAATGGTTCATCCTGACGATAAATAGATGCTTTAGCGCCCAAAGATTCCGCTAGCGCTTTTAAACTGTTCACGACGTCATCACCAAACCAAGCAGCATCACCTAATACAAAGGCAATTTCATCAACAGGTTGGTTAAGGACTTTGACAATATCTTTTACCAATCTGTGAACAATAGGTTGTCCGGCTACTGGAATTAAAGGTTTTGGTACGGTTAAACTGTGTGGACGCAAACGCGAACCGCGTCCTGCCATTGGTACTATTATTTTCATGTTGTTAAGTTGATTCGTTTTTTGTTTAGTCCTTGATTTTTTTTTTAGAAACTAATTATTTCTTATCGATTTGAAATCAAAATCCTTATTCCTAATTCGTCGTCATTTTACACCTGTACTCCCGAAACCACCTTCGCCTCTATCTGTATCAGATAAAACATCCACTTGTTGCCATTCCGCAC
>CBFHJN010000179.1:0-6124 GCA_965655805.1 Flavobacteriaceae bacterium | reverse complement strand
CTGCTACATTAAAACTGTTTTACCTTGTTCTAATTGCGCAACGGCTTCCGTATTATAATGCCTGATAGTGTATAAAGATACATTTTCATGGCAAGTTACCTTAAATTTTGCTTTTAAATGTTGTAGTAATTTTTCTAAATTCTGATAAATATCGTCCACACATACCGAAAAACTAATGGCAGAGTTCTGAATAACATCTACTTTCATTTTATACAAATGCAGTAAATTAAAAATATCACTGATATTTTCTTCAACAATATATGAGAAATCTAAAGAGGATAAGGAAATTAAAACCTGATTACGTTTTAAGATAAAGCAGGGTATTTCAGGTTCAATTCCATGTCCTTTACCCACACAGGTTCCTGGATTTTTAGGATTTAAAAACGATTTAACATACAGTGGTATTTCCTTTCTTTGCAAAGGCTGTAACGTTTTTGGGTGAATAACAGATGCGCCATAAAATGCCAACTCAATCGCTTCTCTATATGAAATAGCATGGAGTAATTGTGCGTTTTCAAAATACCGTGGATCGGCATTTAATACACCTGGAACGTCCTTCCAAATCGTGACGCTTTCGGCATTAAGACAATAGGCGAAAATAGCTGCTGTATAATCACTTCCCTCTCGACCCAATGTGGTGGTAAAGTTATTAGCATCACTCCCTAAAAATCCTTGAGTGATGTTCAATTTATTTTTATTGAAGTTGGTACTAATTTGTGTTTGGGTATCCAACCAATTTACGTTAGCACGTCTGTAATAGTTATCTGTTTTGATAAATTCACGAACATCCAACCAATTATTTTCTAAACCAACCTCATTTAAGTAAGTACTAATAATAACGGACGATACCAGCTCACCATAACCTATGGCTTGATCATAAACAAAGTTGTAATCTGGCGATTTGTTTCGGTCGAAAAACGCAGCCAACTCATCAAATAATTTAGTAACTTTATTAAAAACAGTATGGTTTTCGTTTTCAAATAAATCGAGTAAAATAGCATTATGAAACTTTCTAACATCCTGTAATGAACTTTGTAATTCGGAAGGATTATTAAAATAATTTCCAATAACGACTTCCATAGCATTGGTCATTTTTCCCATTGCCGAAACCACAATTAACGTGTTTTCATAACCCGTTTCTTGTAAAACATTTACCAAATTTTTTACGCCTGACGCATCCTTAATGGATGCGCCTCCAAATTTAAATACTTGCATGTTATATGTTTGAAATATAATTTTTTATGGCTGCTTCGTTCAAATGCACCACGTCCCAATCACGCATCACATTCGCACCTTTTTGCTCATAGAAATTTATGGCAGATTCATTCCAATCCAAAACTTCCCAACTAATCCGTTTTACACCTAATTGACTTCCATATTTTACCACTTCATTTAGTAAAATGGTGCCAACGCCATGACCTCTCATACTTTCGCTAACTACTAAATCTTCTAAATGTAGAACCAATCCTTTCCAAGTAGAAAAACGTGTGTAAACCAAAGCAATCCCTACTATTTCTCTATTTTTTTCAGCAACAAAACAATGAAATGATGGATTGGTTCCAAAACCATGTTGCTCCAAATCGGCAACTGTAACCTCAACGGCTTCTGGTTCTTTTTCATAAACGGCTAATTCGTTTATTAATTTTAAAACCGAAACCATATCAGATTTTTTAGCCTCACGAACAGAAATACTCATACCTTGAATTTTGGCGTAAATATAGTTTAAACTTGAGTATTTAGCCACATATAAATTGGAGGAAAATGTTGTAGTTTCCTAAAAAATACGATATTTGTACAAACCATAGATACACTTTCATGTCCAGAAAAAACCAAACCCTCGGTGAATTTATAATTGAAAATCAATCGTCATTTAAATACACTTCTGGTGAGTTATCTCGATTGATCAATTCTATACGTTTAGCGGCCAAAGTCGTAAATCATGAAGTGAATAAAGCTGGTTTGGTTGATATTATTGGTGCTGTTGGTGAAACCAATATTCAAGGAGAAGACCAACAAAAACTGGACGTTTATGCTAATGATAAGTTTATTCAAACCTTAACCAACAGAAACATTGTTTGTGGTATTGCTAGTGAAGAAGAAGATGATTTCATCACCATAAACAGTCAAGATGAAAACAACAACAATAAATATGTGGTTTTAATTGATCCATTAGATGGCTCGTCTAATATTGATGTAAATGTATCTGTTGGGACTATTTTTTCGGTTTATAGACGTGTAACACCTGTTGGAACACCTGTACAATTAGAAGATTTTTTACAAAAAGGAAATCAGCAAGTAGCTGCTGGCTACGTAGTTTATGGCACTTCAACCATGTTAGTTTATACTACTGGAGCTGGTGTTAATGGATTTACTTTAAATCCTGCCATTGGAACGTTTTATTTATCACATCCAAATATGACGTTTCCTGAAAACGGGAAAATATATTCGGTAAACGAAGGGAATTATATTCACTTTCCGCAAGGCATCAAAAATTATATCAAATACTGCCAAATGGAAGAAGGTGATAGACCTTACACATCCCGATACATTGGCTCATTAGTTTCTGATTTTCATAGAAACATGATAAAAGGTGGTATTTACTTATATCCAAAAAGCTCTAAAAGTGAAAAAGGGAAACTGCGGTTATTGTACGAGTGTAATCCTATGGCATTTTTGGCAGAGCAAGCAAATGGTAAGGCTAGCGATGGTTTTAACCGCATTTTAGACATAGAACCTACCGAACTTCACCAACGCGTGCCATTTATTTGCGGCAGTAAAAATATGGTGGAAAAGGCAGAAGAATTTATGCGTTTAGCTGAATAAAAAAAGCCACTTTGTAAGTGGCTTTCCTATATTTTAGAGTAAAAATCTTAACGATTCATTTTCTTCATTTCTTCAGTAAACGTATCTAAATCTACACCGTTTGAAACAAGTGTTAATGCTTTATCAATTATATACTTTACATTTTCAGATGAAAACCCAAGTCCAATGGCAATTTTACGCAAAACCACTTCTTCGTGGTCGCCTTTAATATGATCGACATATACCATTCGAGACAAGTCATATAAACGCTCTAAACGTCTGTCATAAGACGTTGGTGGATTGATTGGATGCGATTGGTAATCTTTCAATATCGTTTTGTAATCCGATTCACTGATATCTAAATTTCTTGCTAAACGATCTAAAAACGCTTTCTCTTCTTCGGTAATAATACCATCATCCATGGCTACTCTAACTATAGCTGCAAAATGGTCTTCGTTGCGTTTTTTAAATCCGCTATCGAATAAATCTGAAAATGACATATGTTTTTTGTTTTAATTCCCGACGTTTCGGGACTGCAAATATAATTAAAGTTACCACTCTTTAAAACATAAATTTTTCTTTTTTGAAGTAACAATTTTAAAACCTTTTTCTCTCATAAAACTCAAGTCTTGAGCATCGTCAAAAAAACAATTTAAGCTGAAATAAAATAAAGATGAATAAACCTTGAATTAGTATATTTGCACAAAATACAATTGCTTTTGAGTAAATCCATCCTCACGCAAACATATGCACAGACTTTGCAAACGCAAAATCTGCAAACTGCTATTGCCAAAACTGAAAATCGCACGCATTTAAAAGGTCTTGTTGGCTCTGCTTTTTCACTCGTAATTAGTGAAGCTTTTAAACAGGCAGACAAACCCTTTTTACTGGTTTTTAACGATAAAGAAGAAGCAGCTTTCTACCTCAATGATTTGGAAGCCATGCTGAATGATAAAGATGTCCTTTTTTATCCTGGTAGTTACCGCAGACCGTATCAAATTGAAGAAACTGATAATGCGAATGTTTTATTACGTTCCGAGGTTTTAAACCGAATTAATTCGCGAAAAAAACCAGCAATAATCATCACCTATCCAGATGCACTTTTTGAAAAAGTAGTCACCAGACGCGAACTGGAAAAAAACACGCTCAAAATTTCGGTGAATGATAATTTATCAATCGATTTTGTAAACGAAGTCCTTTTCGAATATAAGTTTAAACGTGTTGATTTTGTTACAGAACCAGGTGAATTTTCTGTTCGTGGTGGTATTGTAGATGTGTTTTCATTCTCACATGATGAACCATACCGAATAGAATTTTTTGGTGATGATGTAGATAGCATCCGGACTTTTGATGTAGAAACGCAACTTTCAACCGATCAGATTAAGAAAATTAGCATCATCCCGAATGTTGCCAATAAGTTTTTAGAAGAAAGCCGCCAAAGTTTTTTAAAGTACATGGCTCAGAAAACCGTCATTTTCACAAAGAATGCCGAATTACTTTTCGATAGGATTGACGATTTCTATAGTAAAGCCGAAGATGCTTTTAAAAATTTATCATCGGACATCAAACACGCTGAACCAGAAGAATTATTCTGCCATGCTTCACTCCTTAAAAAGCAATTATTAGATTTCAATTTAGTTGAGTTTGGTAGCAAAGCTATTTTCTCCCAATCAGCGCAAAGCGAAGAGTCGGTTATCAGTTTCAATACCACACCACAACCTTCGTTTAACAAGCAATTCAATTTATTAATTGACGATTTAAACCTACATCACGACAAAGGTTACACCAATTATATTGCTTGTGTGAGTGAGCAACAAGCCAAACGTTTTCATGATATTTTTGATGATGCCGAAGCAACCGTTCACTATAAAACCATAGTATTGTCCTTGTATCAAGGTTTTGTAGACCATGAAAACAAAATAACCTGTTATACAGATCATCAAATATTTGAGCGCTATCATAAATTTCATTTGAAAAACGGCTATGCTAAAAAGCAGGCTATTACTTTAAAGGAATTGACCAATTTAGATATTGGCGATTATGTAACCCATATTGATCATGGCATTGGACGTTTTGGAGGTCTTCAAAAAATAGATGTTGAAGGCAACAAACAAGAGGCTATTAAATTGATTTATGGCGAACGTGATATTTTGTATTTAAGCATCCATTCGTTACATAAAATAACGAAGTTTAATGGAAAAGATGGCAAACCACCTAAAGTTTATAAATTAGGAAGTAAGGCTTGGAAAACGCTTAAAGCAAAAACCAAATCGCGCGTTAAAGAAATTGCCTTTAATTTAATTCAGGTGTATGCCAAACGAAAGTTAGAAAAAGGACACCAATACCATCCAGACAGCCACATGCAACATGAGCTGGAAGCCTCTTTTATTTATGAAGACACGCCAGACCAAAGTACAGCAACGGCTGATGTAAAAATGGATATGGAAAGTGAACGCCCTATGGACCGATTGGTTTGTGGTGACGTTGGTTTTGGAAAAACGGAAGTCGCTATTCGTACTGCATTTAAAGCGGTTGATAACGGGAAGCAAGTAGCCGTTTTAGTGCCCACAACTATTTTAGCCTATCAGCATTCTAGAACTTTTAAAGAACGATTAAAAGATTTTCCGGTAACTGTGGATTACCTCAACCGTTTCAGAACCGCTAAAGAGAAACGTGAAACTTTGGCGAACCTTGAATCTGGTGCTGTTGATATTATTATAGGCACTCATCAATTGGTAAATAAAAATGTCAAGTTTAAAGATTTAGGTTTATTGATTGTCGATGAAGAACAAAAATTTGGTGTTGCTGTAAAAGAGAAATTAAAAACCTTGAAAGATAATGTGGATGTGCTGACATTAACAGCCACACCAATTCCAAGAACCTTACAATTTAGCTTAATGGCGGCTCGTGATTTATCAGTTATCACGACACCTCCACCCAATAGATATCCTATAGAAAGTCATGTCATTCGTTTTACAGAAGAAAGCATTCGCGATGCCGTAACCTATGAAATTCAACGTGGTGGACAAATCTTTTTTATTCATAATCGCATAGAAAACATCAAGGAAGTAGCTGGTATGATTCAACGTCTCGTTCCCGATGCCAAAATTGGCATTGGTCACGGTCAAATGGATGGAAAAAAATTGGAGCAATTGATGCTTGCCTTTATCAATGGTGAATTTGATGTGTTGGTCAGTACCACTATTGTAGAAAGTGGTTTAGATGTGCCAAATGCGAATACTATTTTTATTAATAACGCGAATAATTTTGGTTTGAGTGATTTGCACCAAATGCGTGGACGTGTAGGACGAAGCAATAAAAA